>JBCBNR010000431.1:0-2529 GCA_039821665.1 Pseudomonadota bacterium | reverse complement strand
GGTGGGGCCTCGACCCTATCGGTCGGCTCTGACCACCAACCTGAGACGGCCCAAACCCACCAGGATGCCATTGCGCTGATCCTAGACGTTTTGGGACGGCGCGGGATCAAGACCCACACCCTGTCAGCTGCGGGTCACCGGGTGGTACACGGGGGTGCGAAACTGACCGAGCCTGTGGCCATCACCAAACGGGTGATCAGCAGGATCGAAGATTGCACACCGCTTGCCCCGCTGCACAACCCACACAACCTGACCGCCATCCGAGCCGTGGCCAAGGCCGCGCCAGAGCTTCCGCAATTCGCGAGCTTTGACACCTCTTTTCATGCGACCAACCCCCAGGTCGCCACACAGTACGCGATCCCCGACACGCCCGAGACCGCGGGCATCCGTCGCTATGGCTTCCACGGGCTTAGCTATGCCAGCCTCGTGCGCTGCTTGCCGGAGGTGACCGGCGACCCCCTGCCCGACCGTTTGCTGGCGTTTCACTTGGGCAACGGCGCCAGCCTGTGCGCGATCAAAGGCGGCCGCTCGGTTGCCACGACCATGGGCTACTCGCCGCTGGACGGCCTGACCATGGGCACCCGCTGCGGTGGCATTGACGCAAACGCCGTTTTGCGACTGGTGGAACTGCATGGGCTGGAGGCCACCAAAAGTCTTTTGAACAATGAAAGCGGTCTTTTGGGTTTGTCGGGCGGCAAGTCTGACATGCGCCGCTTGATGACCGACACCACCGCCGCATCGGCCTTTGCCGTCGATCACTTCTGTTATTGGTCCGTGCGCCATGCGGGCAGCCTGATCGCGGCCATGGGCGGGGTGGACGCCATCGCCTTTACGGGCGGGATTGGGGAAAACGCCGTGCGGGTGCGCGAGCAGATCCTCACCGCCCTGCGCTGGACAGGTGCGGTCCCGAACGCGGACGCAAACACCGGCGGGCATCGCCGCCTCCATGCCCAGGCAAGCTCGGTCGCGATATACGTGATCCCAGCGGAGGAAGAGCGTCAGATCGCCAGGGACACCCTGTCCTTGTTGGCCGAGGAGGCCGGAGGATGAGCGCCTATGCGCGGCCCACTGCGCCAAGCGCCAGCGTCACCACGGTTGCGTTCACGATATCCTCGGCCTTGGCACCCCGGCTCAGGTCGCATACGGGTCGGGCAAACCCCTGCAAGCACGGACCGATGGCAGCGTACCCACCAAGCTCTTGCAGCAGTTTATACGCGATGTTGCCCGCATCGAGTGCGGGAAACACCAGCACATTGGCGCCGTCCCAGCCTTCCAGGCCCTTCTTCGCGGCAATCGCCTGGTTGAGCGCTGCATCCGCCTGGACCGGACCGACCACCTGCATCCCGTCCAAAAGCGTGGTTGCCGCGCGCACTCGATCCACACTTTCGCCCGCGCCACTGGTGCCGGTGGAGTATGACAACATGGCCACCCGGGCCTCCCCCAGCAAGGCCTGGGCGGAGGCCGCAGAGGCGCGTGCAATCGCAGCCAACTCGCCCGCATCCGGGGCCACGCTCAGCGCGCAGTCGGCCAGGATCAGGGGGGCGGCCCCGTCCTTGTGCATCAGAAAAAAGCTCGACGGCACGGTGACGTCCGGGGCCAAGCCGATCGCCATCAACGCAGCCTCGATCACCCGCTTTGTTGGGGTCTCGACACCGGCCACCAGCGCCTCCGCCTCGCCCGCCGCGACCATTGCGGCTGCGGCAAACATGGGCCGGCCCAACATCTTGAGGGCCACGGCCTCTTTCAGGCTGGGCCGGGCAGCTTGCAGCACCTTAGTCCACTCAGGTCGCACCTCGCCCAGCGTACAGCCCGGCGGCGCCTCGTCACAGTCCAAGAGCACGGGCCGCGCAAGGCCCCGCTCGGCCAAGGCTTGGGCCGCAGCCCGTGTCACGGGCGAGCGGCCTTCAGGAAAGACCACGCGGGCAGGGGCACGCGCAACCGCGTGCGCAAGACGATCCAGTACATCCATAAGCGCCAGCAAAAACATGGCGCATGAAAAACTGCAAGGGAGGGTCCAATGACCGACGACATCCGCATCCATCGCGGCCTCAAAGGGGTCCATTTCGAGCGTTCGGGCATCTCGGACATCGACGGGCGCGCGGGCAAACTCACTTACCGTGGCTACTCGATCCACGACCTTGCTGAGCACTCCACCTTCGAGGAAACCGCATATCTTTTGATCCATGGGGAACTGCCGGACGCGACCCAGCTTGCAGCGTTCACCGAAACGCTGGTGGCCGCCCGTACCCTGCCCCAGGAGGTGCTCTCCCTGATCGATCTGATCAAGGACGGTCATCCGATGGATGTGCTGCGCACCGCGGTCTCGGCCCTGGCTGCGTTGGAGGCTGGAAGCACCGACACCTCCGAGGCGGGGTATGTGGCGAACGGCCTGCGCTTGACCAGCCAAGTGCCCCAGATCGTGGCAACTCACCATGCGCTGCGCACCGGGCGCGCGGCCCCCAAGCCCGACCCCAGCCTTGGCCATGCCGCCAATTGGCTGTGGATGCTCAAGGGCGAAAAGCCGTCCGA
>JBCBNR010000430.1:0-2532 GCA_039821665.1 Pseudomonadota bacterium | reverse complement strand
CTGGCTGCGCCGCCGCGTTGACCAACATCTGATGCGCGGCGAGGATGTGGTGGTGCTGGGAGACTTCAATGACGGGCCAGGGCTTGATGCCTATGAGGCGCTGTTCGGCCGATCTTCGGTGGAGGTGGTTCTAGCCCCCGATGGCCCTGCGCAAAAGCGCCTGACAGACCCCCATGCAATGATCCGTGTGCGGCCGCGACAGGGCTGGACCCTCTCCTCGGCCAGGTTTTGGAACCAAGACCTAAAATGCCATGTGGGCGCGCTTTTGGATTATGTGATGCTTTCGCCCGGGCTGGCGGCGGGGGCCACCTGGCGCATATGGCACCCGTTTGAGCGCCCAGAATGCTATGAAAACGCCGATCTGCACACCGCGCTGATGACCGCCTCGGACCATTACCCGGTCAGCGTCGATCTTCCGAACTAGTCTTTTGTGCAGTTGCGAAAGCGCGCTTTTTCCATAAAACGTGCATTTATCTAAAATGGAGGTATTTTATGTCGTCTCGTCTTTTAAGCTTAAGCCTATTGCTGCTCCCCGCACCCGCGCTGGCCAGCACCCTTACGGTGGCCTTCACCTACGAGGTACAGTTTGTATCTCCGATCGGTTTTGCACCAAGCGGAACCTTTGATCCTCAGTTGAAGGCGCTGAGCGCCGGGTTCACCCCAGGCAGCACGTATACTGCAAACTACACCTACGCGCTTGGTCAGCCCGACCAGAACCCTGATCCCCTCAGCGGCGAATACGCGTTGCAATCGGGGCAGGTAAACCTGCCCAGTTCCCAGTTTCCGGCAGGCTCGCCAGCGCGCACGGAGTTTACAGTGGAGCCGTCCTTTGGGGCACCCGTGCCTTTATCCACGGTTGCGATGAGTTTGGGTTACGACGGCACCGGTGCGGCGACTGGGGTAAATTACACCATGACCACTGTGACGTTGGACAACAGTCTGCTGGGCTTTCCGGGCGGTGGCGTGCCGATCCCGCCCCCACCCACAGAGCTGACCACCCTGGGCGACAGCCTTCCGGACGAGGATTTTTGGAACAGCTTTCCCGAGGCACCGCTTGCACCGGGCCTGACCATCAAAGACTATTTGGTGGGCAATTTGGTGATCTCGCTGGATGATTGCGATCCGCTGGTCAGCGCATGTGCATTCGACCGGCAGGCCACTGTCATCTCCTACGTGACCGACATCAACGTCACGGTAGACCAGGTGACACCGGTTCCCCTGCCTGCGACCCTGCCGCTCAGTCTGGCAGCGTTTGGCGGGGGTGCATTGGTCTTGCGTCGGCGCAAACTGGCTTGAGCCTTCACAAGCACCGCTGAAGACCCCATTTAGGGCGCATGAGACATCTGCTTTTGATCTGCGCCCTTGCCCTTGGCGCGCCAGCCCTGGCCCAGGCCCAGGACCAGCCCTTGGATCAGGATGCGCCCAACACCCCGCCCCTATGGTCGCTGGACGATCTTTTGGGCGGGCTGTTGGACCAAAACTTGCGCCCCTTCCTGCGCGACTTTGCCGGTGCGCTGGAAGGGCTGCTGGACGAGGTCGGCGACCTTTCGGCCTATGAGATGCCGGAGGTGCTGCCCAACGGCGACATCATCTTGCGCCGCAAACAGGATGCCCCGCCCCTGCCTCAGCCATCCATGCCCGCGCCAACAGACCCGGACGGATCGATCGATTTATAGGGCCTTCGTCCGCTCTGCGCGCTTGAACCTTCGCCCCAGACCTTTGATAGTCAGCCCACGCAGCCAGCCCGAGGAGCTTGCCCCATGACCCGTTTTTTTGACCACGCGGATGCAACCGGGGGCAGCCTGGGAGACTTGCCCGTGTGGGACTTGACCCATCTTTACCCCGCCCCCGACGCCCCCGAGCTTAGCAAAGATCTGGACTGGTTGGGCACGGAATGCGCCGATTTCGCCGCCCAGTACGAGGGCAAGTTGAACACGCTCGACGGGGCGGGCTTTGCCACCTGCATCACCCGGTACGAGCGGTTGAGCCAAGTCATAGGTCGCATCATGTCCTATGCGGGCCTGCGCTATTATCAGAACACCACGGACCCCGAGCGGGCCAAGGCGTTTTCAGACCTTCAAGCCCAAATCACCGATCAAACCACGCCCACTGTGTTTTTCTCGTTGGAGTTGAACCGACTGGATGAAGCGCAGATCGAGACCATGCTTTCGGGCGCGGCTGCGCGCTATCGCCCCTGGATGGACCGGGTGCGCGCCATGGCCCCGCACCAACTGTCGGACGAGTTGGAAAAGTTCCTGCACGACCAATCCGTCGTCGGCACCGCCGCGTGGAACCGCCTCTTTGACGAAACCATGGCCGGACTGTCCTTCGAGGTGGACGGCGAGAGCCTGCCGTTGGAGGCAACGCTAAACCTGCTGACCGACACGGACCGGGCACAGCGCGAGGCAGGCGCGCGCGCGCTTGCAGACGTGTTCACCGAAAAACTGCCGCTCTTTGCGCGCATCACCAACACGCTGGCCAAGGAAAAAGAGATCGAAGATCGCTGGCGCAAGTTCGACACCCCGCAAGCCT
>JBCBNR010000429.1:0-2532 GCA_039821665.1 Pseudomonadota bacterium | reverse complement strand
GCTGTGTTTCTACATCCGGGGGCAGCGCCGCAATCTGAGGCGGGTTGGACCCTTGAAGGCCGCGCAACTTGGCGCACGCCGCGCGGCGAAGGCAGCGACTTAACCGGTCAGGCGCAGGCCCCGGTTGTTCATATTTCACAGCGCGATGCCGCCGCTTATGCGACTTGGGCGGGCGGGCGCTTGCCGACCGAGGCAGAGTGGGAACACGCAGCGCGTGGTGGATTGGCTGACGTAAAATACCCATGGGGAGACGCAGACCCCGATGACACCGCGTACTGGCCCTGTAACATCTGGCAAGGGGCGTTTCCCAAACAGAACACCGCGGCCGATGGCTGGGCAAGCACCGCGCCGGTGCAGTCTTTCGCTCCAAACGGTCATGGACTGTTCAATATGGTGGGCAATGTGTGGGAGTGGACGGCCGATGGCTTTCATATCAAATCGCTTAAAAAGCATGTGAAACAGCGGCTGAATGCCATGCGCGGGTTCAAGACGTTGAAGGGCGGATCTTTCTTGTGTCACCAAAGCTATTGCTACCGGTACCGCATTGCCGCGCGCATGGGAAACTCGCCCGACAGCACGACCTCCCATCAAGGGTTTCGGGTTGTTTGGGATGACACATGATTTTCAATTTGAGTGTGGTGGTGGAAGGCTACAAGCGCGCAGCGCGATGTGGTGATGGAAAGCGGTGCCAAGCCAACAGGAATGAGGGCTATTTGAAAGCGGCCACATCGACATACGGTTCGGATATGGTTAACCGAAAACGATGCGTGAAATCACGCACCCTACGCTTGCTGTTCAAGCAGCCGAAACTCGTTCTCGGTCAAGGCGTTCTGTGCCCTCGACATCGCATCGGCAGCCATGTCGGATGCCGGATCCGCGAACACGCCAGGCGCGATTTCCGCAAGCGCATGCAACGCCTTCTGGACACGAAGTTGGACTTCCACCGTCGATGCACCGTCTCGGACGATCGCCCGGAAGGAATCGACGATCAGGTCGGCGGGTTCTACTCCCGGCACGAACACAGACTCATAGTGAATTTTTGCCTCCGGGTTGTCATTCCAACGGGCGAGGATCCGCACCAGTCGACCCACGACGCTGATGGCTGTCCCAGGATCATTCACCGCTGGCGAGAGCGCGCGGGAGGCGATTTCAGAGATCACGATCAATCCGAAACGTGGGTCCTGCTCAAAGCTGCGCTCCGCGCCGATTGTAAATGCAGTTCGAAGCCTCTGCAGCGCTTCATCGTCGTTTATCTCTCGCTCGACATGCAGGAGCGGGCCTGCCTGGTGCACGAATGACCCGGCCAAGGCATTAAGCCAGACCTTGATCTTCAAGCTCTCGGCAACAGAATCGAGCTTGCCGACATCGACGTGCACTACATACCCGGCCTCGCTGGAAATCAGGGGGCGGCAACTCGTCGGGATGCCTGAAAGCAGGGGTCGGCCGCCGAGAAACGGGTTCTTGAGCCGGTTTTCAAGGGACTTGATGGCAGCCGCTTCCACGCGATCCAACGTGTCGCCCATTCTGCCGAAGGTCATAAGGTGGCTGATCCACCGCAGCAGCGCCAAGACAACCAGCGCAATCACGGCAGCGGTTACCACGAACAGAACGAGGCGACCCGCGCTGTCGAAATACCCCGCTTGAAGCGCGATGATTCCAACCAAGCTGAACAAGAATGCGCCAAGGAAAGTCGCAAGAACATTCTGTGCGGTTGGATCTTCCTGAAGCAGCGCCGTCGCCCGCGGCGTCGCGGTGCTGGCGGCCGCCGAGAAAGCGGAGATGGCAATCGCCAACGAAAAGGTTGTCACGGCAAGCATCGAGGATGCCAGGATACTGAGAACCTGATCGACTGCTTCGGCGCCGATTTTTACTGTCCAGGCAGAGGGAATTAGAGGCGCAACCAATTGGGCAAGGCCTGCCGTCACAATTGCCAACACTGCGAAAGAGACGACGCGGACCCAAACCTTACGCCGTTGTCGCAATAGCAAGCGTAGGGTGGGTGCGAACTCACCGCCAAACGCTTTCAAACCCTTACCAAATCCTTCAGAATTCATACCAAAACCTTTCTCCAAACGCTTTCACTGCCACCCGCCGCCGTCCCGACGCATGCTGTAGTGGTGCTGTACGGTTTCTGGACGGATGCTGGCAGGCTGTTTTTACATGATCTTCCTGTTTGCTAAATGGTTGAGACGGTGGGTCTCACCCACCCTACTTGCTGCTTCACTCAAGATAAGTTTGTCCAAGGTCAAACCAGACACTGCACGTCGCAGATGCTGGTTCTCTTTCTCAAGCTCCTTCAGCCGGCCAGCTGTGAACGCTGCATCCCGCCACCAAGCTTTCGCCACCGATAAATCCTTTGCTGCGTCACACCGATCTGCCGTACCGCTTCCGTAATCGTCGCACCTTGTCCTTGTAGAATTTCAACCTGCCGAAGCTTCGATATAATCTCTTCAGGTTTTTCTCTTTTGCCAGCCATTGCTGATCCTTCAATTTACGGGACAATATATCCCAGTTGGTGGACCACTTTCAGGG
>JBCBNR010000428.1:0-2542 GCA_039821665.1 Pseudomonadota bacterium | reverse complement strand
GGATGTGTTTGGCAATGAAACCGGATGCGCCGGTCACGAAAACCTTGGTCATTTGGAAAGTCCTTATCGTCATTGGTGGGGCAGGGACGACCACATGAATCGCGCCGGGTTTGAAAGAAATAACGTAGTGTAGCTAGGTTGCCCGCTTTGGTCTTTCCAGCGCGGTGCCGAAAATTGGATTTTCTTCCGCCGCCGGGATGGCCTTGAAAAGCTTCAGCGCTCGGCGCGTGTCACGGCAGACGGCGCGCGCGCCAAGCTTAATGCTGATTCTTAAGGGGTCGTGGGAACGGCGCGGATGATCCAAAGGATCGACTGCGGCTGTAAGGGCCCGGACACGTCTTTCGCGGGAGGGCCGGCATAGACTGTGAGATTTAAATAGGCTGTCGGACGCACCCCTTCATCGCGTTAACACTGTTCAATTGAACAGCAGGGCAGTGCGTAGGGACCTCAAGAAGGGCCAGACATGGGGGCCCACGCGCTGTCTAAAAAGGCGTGGGCGCGCAGCCTCCCTTTTGCTCCCAAAGCGCGGCATGGGACCCTACAATAAGGCGTTGATCTTCTCCAACGTCGCGGTGCTGACCGCGACCCCTTGCGTTTGGGCCTGCGCCAAATGTTTCGCGCGCCCATCGCCGGGCACCCGTGCGCCCTCTTGCGCGCGGATCTCGTCCACCAAGCGCGCGACCAGGCCCTGAAACTGTCCGGCAGATGTCGGGCCAGGGTCAATCGCGATGAAAAACTGACCGGTTTTGGGTGGCCCCCCGGCCGTGCCCGAAAAGGGAGAGGCATCGAGGCCCAAACTCGCCCCCGACAGGGCCGCGGCCATCATCTCGACCACCAAGGCAAGACCCACGCCCTTGTAGCCGCCCGAGGGCGCCATAGACCCCGCAAGGCCCGCCTGTGCATCCGTGGTTGGCGTGCCGGTTGCATCCAACGCCCAGCCCAGGGGGATCGCTTTGCCCTCGCGCGCATGGGCCATCACCTCGCTTTTGGCAATGGTGCTGGCGCTTTGGTCGATCAGGATCGCAGGCGTGCCATCGGCCCCGGGTGCCGCAACAGAGATGGGATTGGTGCCCACCACCGGACGCGCACCGCCCGATGGGGCGATGGATGCGGGCGCGTTGGTAAAGCCCAAGGCCAGCAGTCCTTCGCGTGCGAGGCGCCCCGTATGCACCCCCAGAACCCCACAATTGTAGCTGTTGTGTATGGCAAGCCCCGCCAGGCCCTGGCTGCGGGCAAGCGGGATCAAATGCTCAAATCCCAGATCGATTGCCGAATGGGCAAAGCCAGTCGCTGCATCACAGCGCAGGAGCGAAGGGTTGGGATGGGTCAGCTTCGGGTGTGCTGCCCCGTCCACTTTGCCGCAGGCCACATGGGCGCAATAGATCGGGATATATGCAAGGCCATGGCTGCTGACGCCCTCAGCCTCGGTCTGAGCGGTGGCCCGGGCGAGGGGGAGGGCGTTCTCCTCGGCCGTGCCAGCGGCCAGAAGGGCGCGCAAGCTGAGGTCTTCGATCTCGGCCAGGCTCAGAATTTGGGTGGGGGCCATGGGATCAGGCCTTTCGCGTCTAGTTGTTACAAATCGGCACCGGCGCCCTTGCGCCGCGACTGCTCGGTTGCCGGGGCATAGGTGCGATGGGCAAAACGATCAAGCGTCTCCCAGTCGCGCGGACACGGGTCTGCACGCTGTGCGCGCGGCTGTGGGGCAAGGGGTTGCATGCGACAGGCCAAGCGCACGTCCTGCGCTTGGGCGGGCAGGGCGCGCTCTATCTCTAAGCCATCCCCATCCGTGCAAAACGCCCCACCTTGGGCCGACAGGGCCAGCGGGCGGCCCAAATGCTGGGCAATCTGGGCCAAAAACGGGGCCAGCAATAGGGGCTGGGACACGGGGCCAAGCCTGGTTGGGCCAAGCCCGGTGACCGGCGCATGATCGGCAAGACAGGCCCCCGCCTGCAACGGGCACATCGCACCTGCACGCGCGGCCCAGTCGGGCCGGTCAAGATCAGGTTGCACCGCTAAGCGTTCCACCCCGTCCTGGGCCGACAACAGCCCTGCCAAGACGCCGCAGCCGTCCACATGCCTTGCGCACAGCCAGCGCGTGGCAAAGCCTGCTTCTTCCGCCAGGCCCCAGGACAGACCTGCGCCCCGCGCGGCTTTCTTGGCCAGCGCCTCCACCTCGCCCAGCGAGACGGTCATAGTGCGTGCGCGGGATAGACCCAGTCGTCGGCGGTCGCTTCGCTTAGGTCCTGCGCGTAGGGTGCGCCTGCAAACATACAGATCCGCAGCCAGCGATCGGATCGGGGGTCAAACCGAGTGGCCCCAAAAAACGACAGCTTGGCGCGCAGCATATCGATGGGCTGCATGGCAGCGGCAATCGTATTGTCCTGGATCTCGCCGTAAGGCGCGCGCTGGGAGATTTGCGCCCGGCGCACCGTGTGCCGGTGTTCGGGATGATCGGCGAGCATCCGGCAAATCGGCGCGTCCGCCGGATAGCCTTCCAGGGTCTCAAGGGCCAAGGTCGCGTCGCGGGCCGGTGCCAGGGGCT
>JBCBNR010000427.1:0-2544 GCA_039821665.1 Pseudomonadota bacterium | reverse complement strand
TTTAGATGTCGTTAAGAGCCCAATCATAGCGATGATCGACAATCCGCCGCACAGGGCCCAATCGCGTGGCCTGATCATCTGCCGCAAAAGCGCGCAAATGCTCTAAAACGCCAGCGTCCTGGCCGCCGAAATCCACCTTGAACCAATGATAGATCGACGACACCACAGCGCCCTGCCCGGTCACGGTTACCCCGCGCGGGTGGTTGACATAAGCCCGCGCGCCCGTAGTCAACATCCGCTCCAACTGCCCCGCGCGATAGGCGGTTGGGGCAAGGTTGGGGCAACCGATGGAGGCACAATTGACCGCATAGTGAATGCGCGGGTCGCGCCAAACCGGGCGCAAGATCCCGTGCTCGATGTCGTCGAGGCTCAGCGCGACGCTCGTCACCTCCACCCGTTTGGCACGCCAGGGCCCCGGTTGCAGCACCGAGCCGCCGATGCGCCGGATGGACGAGACGGGATAGGCCTCGGCCACAACCGCAACGGTCAGCGTGTTGTAGAGGTTGACCCAATAGGCAAAGGCAGCGCCTGAGGACAGGGTGCGCGGGTCAACCGCCTGCAGATTGGTAAGGTACCCATTCAAAGCATTGCGATCGACGCGGGCATAATCAAACCGCGCCACCCCATCGCGCCCCATCTTGACGCCTTTGGACAGCAGAGCGTCCCACACTCCGTGATCCGGATCGCCCCCTTGGCCGAACTGAGAAAAGCGCGGATCCACCAAGCGCGGCTTTGGGGCCGCATGAGCAGTGCGTGGTGCGACGAGGCTAAGCCCAAGCGCCCCGCCCGAGCCTGCCAAAAATCTACGGCGGTCCATTTTATGATGCATCTTGCCCCCTCACAGATGTGCCTCGCCCTAACATCATGCGCGAACAGCCCAGGGCAATCACCCTAACAGCGAAGTGATGGGTCCGTGTGCCCTAGGCCTGCGCCTGGCGCAGCGCCTCGGCCAAAGCCACAGCGCCCGAGACGGCGACATTCAAGGATCGCCCCCCACCTGGCATGGGAATGCGGACACGGGCATCCGCACGGGCCGCCACCGTCTCGGGCACGCCCGCGCTTTCGCGCCCCAACAGCAAGATGTCCGTGGGCTGAAACGCAAAGTCCCACAACCCCTCGGCCCCCTTGGTGGTTAGCAGAACCAAGCGCCCCGGCGCGCGCTGATCCAGAAACCTGTTCCAATCATCATGCCGGGTGATCTCAGCACTTTTGCCATAGTCCATAGCGGCCCTGCGCAGGGTCTTATCGGACACAGGAAAGCCACAGGGCTCGATCACATCCAGGCCCACGCCAAAACATGCAGCAATGCGGATCAGCGCACCCAAGTTGGGCGCAATGTCGGGCTGGTAGGCGGCAAGCCGTGTCATGGGGAACACATAACTCCATTAGACTGCGTCCGAAAGTCCGCTGGACCCGCGCCCGCCATCGCCCTACTTAGCCAACCAACACCCGCTCTCGCGGGCGAATCCCTGTGCACAGCTGCGCCTGAGCACATAATTTGGAGAAGCAACGAACATGGCCCACGCTGAAGAAGAGCCAAACCGCCGCGACTTCCTCTACGTTGCCACCGGCGCTGCCGGTGCTGTGACCGTGGGTGCGGCTGTTTGGCCCCTGATCAACCAGATGAACCCGTCCGCGGACGTGCAAGCCCTGTCGACCATCCAGGTGGATGTGGGCGACTTGGAGCCTGGCTCGCAATTGACGGTGCCGTTCCTGGGAAAACCCGTTTTCATTCGTCGCCGCACGGAAGACGAGATTGCGGCTGCGCGCGAGGTTGACCTGGCCGAGCTGCCCGATCCCGCATCGCGCAACGCCAACTTGGCGGACGCATCCGCGGATGACGCGAACCGCGTGCTCGACGAAAATGGCGAGTATCTCGTGATGATCGGTGTGTGTACCCATCTGGGATGTGTGCCCTTGGGCGACGCGGGCGACTTTGGCGGGTGGTTCTGCCCCTGCCATGGGTCCCACTACGACACCGCAGGGCGCATCCGCAAAGGGCCTGCGGCCCAAAACATGGCCATTCCGGCGGCGGAGTTTATCTCCGACACCGTCATTCAGCTCGGATAAGGGAGGATCAAAGACATGAGTGGTATTCCCCACGACGCCTACGAGCCAAAATCTGGCGGTGCAAAATGGCTGGAAAGCCGTTTGCCCGTCCTGGGGTTGCTCCATGCAACCTTGACCATCCCGACCCCGAAAAACCTCAACTGGATGTGGATCTGGGGCATTGTGCTGACCTTCTGTCTGGCGTTGCAAATCATCACCGGCATCGTGTTGGTCATGCATTACACGCCCGATACCACCCTGGCATTCGCGTCGGTCGAGCACATCATGCGCAACGTGAATGGTGGGCACTTGCTGCGCTACATTCACATGAACGGCGCATCCCTGTTCTTTATCGCGGTTTACCTGCACATCTTCCGTGGCCTGTTCTACGGGTCCTACAAAGCCCCGCGCGAAGTGACATGGATCATCGGCATGTTGATCTATCTGTTGATGATGGCGACCGCCTTCATGGGCTATGTGCTGCCTTGGGGTCAG
>JBCBNR010000426.1:0-2558 GCA_039821665.1 Pseudomonadota bacterium | reverse complement strand
TCCAAGGCCACGCCAGGTGCGTACGCCACGAAATAGCCGTTTCGGAAGGCGGGCTTTCCGTATTCAAAGGGCTCAAGCGTCATCAGATCAGCCATGCGCCCCCCTGCGCCACGCAACACCGCATCCCCTGCGGCGGTGTCCCACTCCATCGTAGGGCCAAGGCGTGGATACAGATCAGCCTCGCCCGCCGCCACCAGACAAAACTTCAAAGATGACCCGGCAGAGACCAGATCCGCCACATCGAACCGGGCGATATAGGCCTCGGTCTCCGGGTTTTTATGAGACTTCGTGGCAACCACGCGCAGCGCAGCGTTGTCAGGTGTGGCCACCTTCAAAGGCGTAAGGGGGCCTGGATCGGCCCCGTGTGGCCCGCTCTCCTCCACCGTCTGGCCGTTGGCCTGGGTATAGAAAAGACGCTTGCGGGCCGGTGCATAGACCACACCACGGGTGGGCACGCCGTCCTCAATCAGGGCGATGTTCACCGTAAAATCACCGCGCCTGCGCACAAATTCCTTCGTGCCATCCAGGGGATCGACAATCACAAAGCTTCGCACATCCTGGGTGTGAGAGCTGGCCTGTTCTTCGGTCACCAGGGCCATGTCCGGAAATGCCGCGCGCACCCCGTCCGAGATGATCTGATCGGCCGCAAGATCGGCCTTTGTGACGGGGCTGTCATCTGATTTGACCTCCACCCCCAGATCATCGGCGCCATACACCTCCATTATGGCGGCGCCCGCCGCCAGGGCCAAGCGCCGTGTCACTGTCTCAAAGGCGCTGTAATCCATGGCCTTACCCTTGCCCCAATGGGTCTTAACTTGCGCTATTTCAGGTGGGCCTTAAGGTCCCGTTACCTTTGTGGTGCCATTCGGAGCGCTATGATGCAAGGAACCAGACGGTCTGCCAGCACGCTCGAAGCGCTCTTCTCGTTTCTTGAGGTGCTTTTCCACTCGGTCGTGCGCGCGGTGCGGGTGCAATCGGGCAGTGCGGCCCTTGGCATCCTAACGGTGCTTTTCAAGATCATCCTGATGGTCGCCGTTTTCTATCTGATGTTTGAGTTTCTTGGCTTTCGCGGCTCCGCCATTCGGGGCGACTTCCTGCTGTATCTGCTGTCGGGCGTGTTTCTGTTTCTATTGCACAATGCGGGGATGAGCGCGGCACTCGCAGCGTCGAACCCGGTTGCTCCTTTGATGATGCATGCGCCCATGACGACCATGTTGAACATCCTGGCGGCCACGCTTAGCCAGCTTTACGTGCATACGCTGGCGGTGATGATCATCTTGTTCTTCATCCACGTAAAGAACGGCGGGTTGGAGATTTACGACCCCATTGGTGTGCTGTCCCCGTTTCTGTTGGCCTGGGCCTTGGGTGTTGCAATCGGGCTGTGCCTGTCGGCGCTTCGCCCGTTCTTCCCACAGGTGATGAACATCACGTCGATCCTGCTGATGCGCACAAACATGTTGACCAGCGGCAAGTTTTTCGTGGCCAATGCTTTGCCCTCGTCGCTGATCATCTATTTCGCGTGGAACCCGCTGTTCCATTGTATCGATCAGGCGCGTGGAGCGCTGTTTGTGAATTACTTTCCACGCAACTCGTCCATGGATTATCCAGTGAAGTTTCTGATCGCCGCCACCATCATTGGCTTGATGGCGGAGTTTTGGTTGCGCAAGAATGTCAGCCAATCGACATCAGCCCGCAGGTAAACCCATGTCCTCAGATCAGCCCAAAGGGCCCTTGGCGTTGCAAACCATTGCGATGCCTGCGGACACCAATGCCAATGGCGATATCTTTGGTGGCTGGCTGATGGCGCAGATGGACCTGGGCGCGTCGGTGGCCGCGCGCACCCGCGCGCGCGGCCGGGTGGCCACGGTCGCGGTCGAGGGGATGACTTTTTACCAGCCGGTGCATGTGGGCGACCTGGTCTCGCTGCACGCGCAAATCGTCAAAGAAGGGCGCACCTCCATGCAGATCGAGGTGGAGGTTTGGGTCACACGCCAACCCGAAGGTACACACATGAAAATGACCGAGGCGCAGTTCGTGTTTGTGGCCGTGGATAAGGCGGGTCAGAAACGCGAACTGCCGGCCGCCTAACCAACCGGCTCAGCCACCCGCAAGGTGACGTTGATCCGGCCCCCTTGGGACAGCAAGCTGGATGAGCCGAACCGGATGCGGTCGATCCCATGATAGGCCAGCCGGGCGGCCCCACCGATCACCACCACATCCCCCGAACACACCCAATGGGACGAGGTGGCATCCTTGCGCGACAGCCCACCCATACGAAACAACCCCTCATCCCCCAGCGAGATCGACACAACCGGCGCCGACAGCGCGGCGGCCCCTTCCGTGTCGTCCCGGTGCAGCGACATGCGCGCATCCTTGTCGTAATAATTCACCAAGCACGAGTTTGCCGGAACGTCGTGCTGGGCAAACCGGTCCCAAAGCGCTGTCAGCTGGGACGGCATCTCGGGCCAGGCTTGGCTGGATGTCCGACCGATCGGGCTATGCCTATCGTCCTGTGCATCAAGACGGCCAAGCCTGGCCCGAGATGCCGTCCCAGCTGA
>JBCBNR010000425.1:0-2562 GCA_039821665.1 Pseudomonadota bacterium | reverse complement strand
ATGGGACAGCCCATCGTGTTTCGAGGCCCCAACGGCGCCGCGGCGCGGGTGGCGGCCCAGCACTCTCAAGACTATGCGGCCTGGTATGCTCATATTCCGGGCCTGAAGGTCGTCCAGCCCTATTCCGCTTCGGATGCGAAGGGTCTGATGAAGTCTGCGATCCGCGACCCCAACCCGGTGATCGTGCTGGAAAACGAGATCCTATATGGCCGCTCGTTCGAGGTGCCCGAGATCGAGGATTACACCGTACCCTTGGGCAAGGCTCGCATTTGGCGCGAGGGCACGGATGTGACCTTGGTCAGCTTTGGCATCGGCATGCAATACGCGCTGGAGGCCGCGGATGAGTTGGCTGGCATGGGCATCTCGGCCGAAGTGGTCGACCTGCGCTCGCTGCGCCCAATCGACTATGATACGGTGCTGACTTCCGTGCGCAAAACCAACCGCTGTGTAACCATCGAAG
The DNA here is from genome assembly GCA_039821665.1 of Pseudomonadota bacterium. Lineage (GTDB taxonomy): Bacteria > Pseudomonadota > Alphaproteobacteria > Rhodobacterales > Rhodobacteraceae > CANLSM01. Next base: position 2,102 of record JBCBNR010000425.1, on the reverse strand, counting down.
AAGGGTTTCCGGTGGGGTCCATCGGCAACCATATCGGGGCGACGATCATGCAGCAGGCCTTTGATTACCTGGATGCGCCAGTGATCAATTGCGCAGGCAAGGATGTGCCCATGCCCTATGCGGCGAACTTGGAGAAGCTGGCGTTGGTCACAACAGCCGAAGTGATCGAGGCGGTCAAGGCCGTCACCTACCGGTAAGGAGAGCGAGACATGCCCATCAACATTCTGATGCCTGCCCTCTCCCCAACGATGGAAGAAGGCACGCTGGCCAAGTGGAACGTCAAAGAAGGCGACACCGTGGAAAGCGGCGACGTGATCGCCGAGATCGAAACGGATAAGGCCACAATGGAATTCGAGGCCGTGGACGAAGGCACCATCGGCAAGATCGTGATCGCCGAGGGCACCGAAGGCGTGAAGGTCAACGACCTGATTGCGGTGCTGTTGGAAGATGGTGAGGATGCAAGCGCCGCGGACGCGGCCCCAACCGCCGCTGCCCCAGCGCCCGAGCCCGAGCCCGAGGCCGCCCCCAGTGCGGCATCCCCCGATACTTCAGCGCCTACCACCCCGACCGCCCCTGGTGGCACGCGCGTCTTTGCCTCGCCTTTGGCCCGTCGGATCGCGAAAGACAAAGGCCTGGATCTGGCCTCGCTCAAAGGCTCTGGCCCCCATGGTCGGATCGTGAAGGCGGATGTGGAAGGGGCTGCGGCGGCCCCCGCATCTGCATCGGCCCCCGCAGCTGCACCCTCCGCCGCCGCCCCGGCAGCCGCCGCAGCACTTGCCACAGGGCCCGATGCGGGCACCGTGGCCAAGATGTATGCGGATCGCACATTTGAGGAGATCACCCTCGACGGGATGCGCAAGACCATCGCGGCCCGCCTGACCGAAGCCAAGCAAACGGTGCCTCATTTCTATCTGCGCCGGGACATCCAGTTGGATGCGCTGCTCGGCTTCCGCTCACAGCTTAACAAAACGCTTGAGGGGCGCGGGGTGAAGCTGTCGGTCAACGACTTCATCATCAAGGCCTGCGCACTTGCCTTGCAGAAAGTGCCCGCCTGCAACGCGGTTTGGGCCGGTGACCGGGTGTTGCAGTTCAAGGCATCTGACGTGGCGGTGGCCGTGGCCATCGAAGGCGGGTTGTTCACGCCAGTGCTGCGCGACGCGGACATGAAGTCCCTCTCCGCTCTGTCGGTGGAGATGAAGGATTTGGCCGCACGGGCCCGCGACCGCAAGCTTGCCCCGTCCGAGTATCAGGGCGGCAGCTTTGCTATTTCCAACCTCGGGATGATGGGGATCGAAAACTTCGATGCGGTGATCAACCCGCCCCATGCCTCGATCCTGGCCGTTGGGGCTGGCGTGAAAAAGCCGGTTGTGCAGGCAGATGGCGAATTGGGCGTGGCCACGGTGATGTCGGTCACTCTGTCGGTGGATCACCGGGTGATTGATGGCGCGCTTGGGGCCGAGTTTTTGGCCGCGATCAAAGACAATCTTGAAAACCCCATGGCGATGCTCGCCTGATCTGGGGCGGGGGCCGGCCACCGGCCCCCATCCTTGCTCAGATGGTTTCCATGAAACCTTGCAGCAATTGATCCATGGATTTGGACGGCTCGGAACACCCCGCCTCGCCCACGATTTTTGCGGGCACGCCTGCCACTGTTTTGCACGGCGGCACCTCGTGCAGCACCACAGAGCCTGAGGCGATGCGGCTGCAATGGCCCACATGGATGTTGCCCAGCACCGCAGCGCCCGCACCGATCAGCACACCATCGCCGATCTTTGGATGCCGATCATCGTCTTCCTTGCCGGTGCCGCCCAGGGTGACGGAATGCAGCATCGAGACGTTGTCGCCCACCACCGCCGTCTCGCCGATGACGATGGAATGGGCGTGGTCGATCATGATGCCCGTGCCCATGCGGGCGGCCGGGTGAATGTCCACGCCAAAAATCTCGCTGGTGCGCATTTGTACGAAATAGGCCAAATCCTTGCGCTCGGTCGCCCAAAGGTGATGGGACAAGCGGTACGCTTGCACCGCCTGAAACCCCTTGAAGAACAACAGCGGCTGTAACAGACGGTGGCACGCAGGGTCCCGCTCGTAAACGGCCACCG
>JBCBNR010000424.1:0-2565 GCA_039821665.1 Pseudomonadota bacterium | reverse complement strand
CGCTCAAGGTCTGGTCGAGCGCCACCCGCAAGGCACTGACATCCTCAAAGGCCGCCGCATAGCGCGGCGCGCGCCCTTTCAACTCGTCCACCAGGTCAGAGACGGTGGCCGCCCCGCTCTCCACCTCTTCCGAGGCAACACCGATCCGCTCGCGCACCCAGGCGAAATAAACCACGCGCATCAGCCCTGCTCCCTCAACAACGGCACCGCCTTGCGAAAATAGTCCCATCCTGTGAGCGCGGTCAAAATCCCAGCACTCCAAATCAGCACAAGCCCAAGGGCGATGCTCAGATCATACCAGCGCAACAACCCCAGCAGCCCCAGCGTGTCCTCCGCCTCGCCCAGCTGGATCGCCTCCAAAACTGCGGGATCTTGGGTATAATACAGCGCCTCATAGCGGGCCTGAAAGATCCCGGCCAACAAAAGCGCCGGGATCGCGACCATCTGGATCGTGGTTTTCCACTTGGCCAGTTTGGTCACCCGCAACGCGCTGGCCTGGGCGCCCAGATACTCGCGCAAACCAGAAACAAACACTTCGCGAAACAAGATGACTGTGATGGGCACCAAAATCCAGGGGTTCAGGCCCGACAGCGCCAGCACCACGCTCAGCGCAATCACCACCATTGCCTTGTCAGCAATCGGGTCAAGCATCCGGCCAAACGCGCTTTCCTGGCCCAAACGCCGGGCCAAATAGCCATCGAAGAAATCCGTGACCGCCGCCAGCACAAAGAGCACAAGCGCCACCTGATCCGCCAAGGGGCGCGGCAGCAGCAAAAACACCAGGGCAAAGGCAGGGGCGGCCAATAAGCGGCCCGTGGTCAATATGTTGGGAAGGGTCCAGCGCATGCCCCCTTATTGCCAGCGCGCCCGGAACACTCAAGCACCAACCGACCTTTCGATTTTCCAAAAATACTCTGGGGGTCCGGGGGCAACGCCCCCGGCGCTCAGCTGCCCGCACCTTCGTTGAAGTGCCCATAGATGGCCTCGGCCAATTGATCCGAGATCCCATCGACCGATTTCAGGTCCGCGAGGCCAGCCCGGCTGACCGCCTTTGCCGACCCGAAATGGGCCAAAAGCGCGCGCTTGCGCGTGGCCCCCACGCCTGCAATTTCATCCAGCGGCGTGGCCGAGATCGCTTTGGCGCGCTTTGCCCGGTGGGTCCCGATTGCAAAGCGATGAGCCTCATCGCGCAGGCGCTGCACGAAATACAGCACCGGGTCCCGGTGCGGCAAGGCAAAGGGCCGGGGCGCGCCGGGGCGATAAAACTCTTCTTTGCCCGCGTCCCGGTCCACGCCTTTCGCGACGCCGACCACGTTGACATCCTGCAACCCCATCTCGGCCATCACATCCGCCACCGCCGAGATCTGCCCCGCACCGCCATCGATCAACACCAAATCAGGCCAATTGCCCGATTTGCGTTCCGGATCCTCTTTTAAAAGCCGGGCAAAGCGCCGTTCCAACACCTCTTTCATCATGCCAAAATCATCGCCCGGCGTCAGGGTGTCGGACTTGATGTTGAACTTGCGGTAGCTGGATTTCAAAAACCCCTCCGGCCCGGCCACCACCATCGCCCCCACCGCGTGGGCCCCTTGGATGTGAGAGTTGTCATAGATCTCCACCCGTTCGGGCGGGCCATCGAGGTCGAACGCCTCCGCCAACCCGGCCAGCAATTTGCCTTGGGTCGAGGTCTCTGCTAGGCGCCGGGCTAGGGCCTCTTTGGCATTGCGGCTGGCGCCAGCCACCAGACTGGCCTTCTCGCCCCGTTGCGGTACCAGAATTTCGACCTTGCGGCCCAGCTTCAGGCTGAGCGCGTCACATAAAAGATCCTCGTTATCCACCTCATGGCTCAGCAACACCTGTCGCGGTGGGGTGCGGTTGGCGTAGAACTGCGCCACGAACCCTTCGACAATTTCGCCGCTTTCAGCCCCGGCACCTGTGCGCGGAAAATAGGCGCGGTTGCCCCAGTTCTGGTTCGCGCGGATGAAAAACACCTGAACACAGGCCTGGCCGCTATCCTCGTGCAGCGCAATGATGTCGGCCTCTTCCACCCCTTGGGGATTGATGCCCTGGGACGACGCCACATGGGCCATGGCACGGATACGGTCGCGCAAAGCGGCTGCCCGCTCGAACTCCATATTGGCGGAGGCCTCGCCCATATCTTTGGCCAATTGCTCTTGGACCTTGGTGGATTTGCCGCGCAGATAACGCGTCGCATCCTCCACCAGCGTCTTATACTCCTCCGCCGAGATCAGCCCGACACAGGGGCCCGCGCAGCGCTTGATCTGATACTGCAGACAGGGCCGCGTGCGGCTGTCGAACATGGAGTCCGAGCAATTGCGCAGCAAAAAGGCCTTCTGCAACTGGTTCAACGTGCGGTTCACGGCCCCAGCCGAGGCAAAAGGCCCGAAAACACCGAGGCGCCAAGGCTGCCAAGGGGCGGTATTTCGGGCCTTTTGCCTCGGCTGGGGCCGTGAACCGCACGTTGAACCAGTTGCAGACAGGGCCGCGTGCGGCTGTCGAACATGGAGTCCGAGCAATTGCGCAGCAAAAAGGCCTTCTGCAACT
>JBCBNR010000423.1:0-2587 GCA_039821665.1 Pseudomonadota bacterium | reverse complement strand
TGCTGGGTGTATCCCAAAAACGCGGCGCGCGCATCACCGATCCAACAGGGTTTCCAGGCCGCGGCGCACCGTCTCGATCACGTCCGAGGCCTCGGACGAGACCCCCCAAGCGGCAGACGCCAAGGTCGCCGCACGGGCGGGGTTGATCGTATCCGCCAAAGCCCGGGCCAAGCCCGCCGCGTCCTCGACCATCACGGCGGCTTTTGCCTCCAACAGCCGATCGTAGACAGCGCGAAAATTGGCCACATGGGGGCCGGTCAGAATGGCCGAACCCAACAGCGCAGGCTCGTAGGGGTTGTGCCCGCCGATGGGCGTCAGCGAGCCGCCCACAAAACTGGTCACCGCGAGCCTGTACCACAATCCCATCTCGCCCAACGTATCCGCCAAAAACACCTCCGTTCGGGCATCCGGCGTCTCGCCACGACTGCGGCGGGCTGGGCGTACGCCTTCTGCGGTCAACTGCGCTTCGATCTCGTCGGCCCTTTCCGGGTGGCGTGGGGCAAGGATCATCAACAGCGCGTGGTCCGTGCGCTTGGCCGCCCGATGGGCGTGCAGCGCGGCCATCTCCTCGCCCGGGTGGGTGGAGGCCGCACACCAAATGGTGCGTCCTTTCATCTTGGCCGAGAGGGATTTGAAAACCCCCTCCTCCACCGGCAACGGGCTTGCCACCGCCTTGAGTGACCCGCTGACCGACAGACGGGCGGGATCCGCGCCCAGCGCCTCGAAACGGGCGGCCCCCACATCGTCTTGGACAAACACCTGATCGAAACGAGACAGCAGAGAGCCTGCGAATTTGCCCATCCGCGCCAGTTTGCGGGCCGAGGTTTGCGAGATGCGCCCATTGATCAACACCATGGGACAGCCCATCGCGTGGGTCCGGTGCAGCAAGGTCGGCCACAGCTCGCTTTCGGTCCAAACCGCGAGATCGGGGCGCCAATGATCCAAGAATGCCCCCACCGCATCCCAGGTGTCCACCGGCGCGAACTGGTGCACCGCCCCAGAGGGCAACCGCTCGCCCAAGATCTCGGCGGATGAGCGGGTGACGGTCGTCACCAGCACGGACAGATCCTCGCGCCCCTCGATCATGCGCGCGATCAAATCCAACAGCGACAGCGCCTCCCCGACGGAGGCTGCATGGAACCACACCAACTTGCCCTGCGGACGGGGGAGAGAGGGCGCGCCCAACCGCTCCTCCATCCGAGAGGGGTCCTCCTTGCCCGCCTTTAGGCGCCGCTTGAGGGTGTGGCGCGCCAGCGGGCCGGCCACGCGCGAAAGGCCCAGATAGGTCGCGGTTGCCACCGAGCGTGTGACCGGGCGGCTCATGGGCGCAAGCTCAGCCTAGTTCTTCGGTGGGCGAGGCAGCGGCCTCTTCGTCGCGCAAGCGGTGCAAATGGGCGATGAAATAGCGCATATGCGCATTGTCCACGGTGGCCTGCGCCCGGGATTTCCACGCGTCATAGGCCGACGCGTAATCCGGGAAGACGCCAACTAGGTCGATCTCGCCGACATCGCGAAACTGGTTGGATTGCGGGTCGACAAGCTCGCCACCGAAGACGAGGTGCAAACGCTGGGTCATGGGTTGACGCTCCATTTGGATTACCGCCCTTGGCCTAGCGGATGCCGCTGACCGGTGCAACTAGGCCCTTGGCGGTCGCAAGGCCTTTAGGGTCTGCCCGTGCAGCCCCGCAGGCCCTGCCACAAGCCCGCGCAGCATCGGATGGGGGTTGTTGAAAACGGCATCGCCACCCAGCCGATCGGTGACGACCGCGCCGGCCTCCTCGCACAGCAGCGCGCCTGCGGCCACGTCCCATTCCCAGGTGGGGCGCAGGGTCATCATCGCGTCAAAGCGCGCCTCGGCCACCAGGGCAAGACGATAGGCAAGCGAAGGCCGGAAATGACGGGCAAAGTGCGGCGGCGTGCCCGTGCGCCAATTTTCAGCCTCAAGGGTGACCTTCGCGGTCAGCACATCGGCGCCTTCCAACTGCGCGGCCCCACTGGCCACCAAGGGGGTGTCGTTCACAAAAGCGCCCGCACCACGCACGGCCCAATAGGTCCGCTCTTTGATCGGCAGATGCACCACAGCCACCTGGATCACGCCGCCACGCGCAATGGCCAGCGAATGGCTGAAATTGCTCTGACCTGCGATGAACGAGCGGGTGCCATCAATGGGATCCACGATAAACACGTCGTGACGGTCCAGCCTGTCGCGCCCATCCTCCGTCTCTTCGGACAGCCAACCATAGTCGGGCCGCGCGCCCAACAGCGTTTGGCGCAGCATGGCGTCGATCTCGAGATCTGCCGCTGTCACGGGCGAGTTGTCGTGGTCTTTGGTCCAGGTCTGAACGTCGCGTTTGAAATGCCGTTTCGCGATCTCACCTGCGGCCATGGCCGCATTTCGCAAAAGCTCTAGATCAAGCGCCTGCAATCATCAGCCCCTCGACCCGCAAGCTGGGCACCACGCGGCTCAGATGGGTGCGTGCATCATTGGCCGGCGTCAGCGTCATCAGCATCTCGCGCAGGTTGCCTGCGATGGTGCATTCATTGACAGGCCGCGAGATCTCGCCGTTTTCCACCCAAAAGCCCGAGG
>JBCBNR010000422.1:0-2599 GCA_039821665.1 Pseudomonadota bacterium | reverse complement strand
CAACGGGCTGCCCACCTGCTCGATCACGCCGGCCTGCAGGACCACGATTTTGTCGGCCATGGTCATGGCTTCGACCTGGTCGTGGGTCACGTAGATCATGGTGGTGTCCAGCCTCTTGTGCAGCTCGGAGATTTCAAGCCGCATACCCACCCGCAGGGCCGCATCCAAGTTGGACAGCGGCTCGTCGAACAGGAACGCCGCAGGCTCGCGCACAATGGCCCGGCCAATGGCCACGCGCTGCCGCTGACCACCGGACAATTGGCCCGGTCTGCGGTCCAAATAGTCCGTCAGGTTCAGGGCCTTTGCCGCCGCTTCGATCCGTCTGTTCTGCTCGTCCACCGGGATTTTGGCCATACGCATGGGAAACGCGATGTTCTTGCGCACCGACATATGCGGGTAAAGCGCATAGGACTGGAACACCATCGCCAAACCGCGTTTTGCGGGCGGGATGTCGGTTGCATCCGCACCGTCGATGTCGATCGCGCCCGAGGTGATATCCTCCAACCCCGCAATCAACCGCAGCAAGGTGGACTTGCCACAGCCAGAGGGGCCGACGAAGACGCAAAACTCGCCATCCTCGATGGTCAGGTCCAAGGGCGGGATCACTTGTGTTTCGCCAAAGCTCTTAGACACTTTCTTGAGGGTTATCTGTCCCATCTTTTCCGCTCCTTATTTCACTGCGCCGAAGGTCAGGCCGCGCACAAGTTGTTTCTGGCTGAACCAGCCCAGGATCAAAATTGGGGCGATGGCCATGGTCGAGGCCGCGCTCAACTTGGCAAAGAACAACCCTTCAGGGCTGGAGTAACTGGCGATGAACGCCGTCAGGGGGGCAGCCTTGGCCGCGGTGAGGTTGAGGGTCCAAAACGCCTCGTTCCAGGCAAGAATGAAGTTCAGCAACACGGTGGACGCGATGCCAGGGATCGCCATGGGCGTCAGCACATAAAGGATCTCTTCGCGCAAGGTGGCACCGTCCATACGGGCCGCCTCGAGGATCTCGCCGGGGATCTCGCGAAAATAGGTATAGAGCATCCACACGATGATTGGCAGGTTGATCAGCATCAACACGATCACCAAGCCCAGGCGCGTGTCCAGCAAGCCCAGGCTGATGAAGCCCAGATAGATCGGGTAGAGCACACCGACCGCTGGCAGCATTTTGGTGGACAACATCCAAAGCAGGATGTCCTTGGTCCGCTTGGACGGAACGAAGGCCATGGACCAGGCCGCAGGTACGGCCACAAGGATCCCCAACAGGGTCGAGCCCCCCGCGATGATCACCGAATTCCACAAGAACCGCATATAGTTCGAGCGGTCTTGCACCACCGCGTAATTCTCCAACGTCCAGTCAAAGAACAGGAACACAGGTGGGTCTGCAATCGCGGTGCCTTCGGTTTTGAACGAGGTCAGGATCGTCCACAGGATCGGAAAGAAGATCAGAAACCCGATGGCCCAGGCAAAAACCGTGTTCAGGATCTTACGTTTGGTCGTGACAGAGCGTGCCATTGTCGTACCTCCTCACGTGTCCAGGTTCTTGCCGACAATGCGCATCAGGAAGATGGCAACGATGTTGGCAAGGATGATGGCATAGATCCCGCCCGCCGAGCCAAGACCGATATTCTGGCTTTCCAGCACGCGCTGGAAGATCAGATAGGTCAAGGTGCGCGTGCCGAACGCCCCACCGGTCGTCACAAAGATCTCGGCGAAGATCGACAACAAAAAAATCGTCTGGATCAAGATCACAATGGTGATGGCCCGGCTTAGATGGGGCAAAATGATGAACCCAAACCGCTGAAGGGGCGGCGCGCCGTCCATCTCGGCGGCCTCCAACTGCTCGCTGTCGAGGGATTGGATCGCCGTCAGCAAGATCAGCGTTGCAAAGGGCAGCCATTGCCATGAGACGATCATGATAATCGAGGTCAACGGCACATCGCTTAGCCATTGCACGGGCTCGGCCCCGAAGAAGCGCCATAAATGGGCAAAGAGCCCATTGATGGGATCCATGAACATGTTCTTCCACACCAACGCCGAGACGGTGGGCATCACAAAAAACGGGGCAATCACAAGGATGCGTACAACGCCTTGGCCCCACATCGGCTGATCCAGCAGCATGGCCAGCAAAATGCCAAGCCCTACGGTGATCACCAGCACACCCAATACGATGATCAGTGTTGTCGTTACACTCGGCCAAAAGGCGCTGGAGGTCACGAAACGTACGTAATTGTCGAACCCTACAAAGCCTTGGTCGCCGCCCCGCAGGGGCAAGTATTTCCGAAACGACAGGTACAGCGTTGCAATCAGGGGAACCAGCATCCAGCCGAGCAGCAAAATCACTGCAGGGGCCATCATCAGTCGCGCCGATGCGCGCGAAGCTTTGGTCGCCATTGGTTAATCCTCCCTCGTTCGGTGGCAGCGGGTGCTCCACGAAATTTATTATAATCTATCGAGGTCTTGGAGGGTGCCGGGGGGCGGCCAAGCGGCCCCCCGGCGAAGTTGCGCGGGCTTAGTAGCCTGCAGCTTCCATTTCTTCGGTGGTGATTTGCTGAGCTTTTGCCAGCGCCTCTTCCACCGTCTGCTGGCCTGCATAGGCCGCCGAGAATTCCTG
>JBCBNR010000421.1:0-2609 GCA_039821665.1 Pseudomonadota bacterium | reverse complement strand
CGGGTGGGCAGGTCCATGCGCATCCAATTGTAAGACAATTTGCAATTGACCGATACACCAACCCATGATCTTTGGCGAGAACATCTGCGATAACGGAGATTGCCCTTGCCTGCTGCTGCCCTTGGACGCTCTGCCCTGTGGATCGGCTTTTTCGCTGTGATCCTGGCGTCCTGGTGGGTGATGTACACCATGGCCACGGGCATGGGGATGGACCTGTTTGGCCGTATGGCGATGCCCATGGGCGAGATGGGCGCTGTCACAGGCGGCATGTCGGACGGCATGGCTGGCGGCATGGGCGGGATGTCCGGCAGCCAGATGGATATGGGGATGACCTCGCTGTCTGTGTTGATCCCGATGTGGATGATCATGATGGCCGCGATGATGGGCCCCACCTTTGTCTTTGCCACGGCCACCTATGGCGATCTGATCACCACCGGCGCAGGCTCACGCGCAGGACAGTTGGGCCTGGTGCTGGGTTTTCTGATGGTTTGGTTTGGTTTCGGCGCGGTCCTTGGCGTGGTCCATACACAGTTTTTCAAGCTGGGCTGGCTCAACACCATGGGCAGCAGCACCTCGGCGCTGTTCTCCGCCGCCCTGCTGATCATCGCGGGTCTTTACCAATTCACCCCCCTCAAGGACCGCTGCGCCGCCCATTGCCGCAGCCCAATGGTGCATTTCCTGGCCCATTGGCGCCCTGGCTTTGTGGGCGGGGTGCGCATGGGCGCGCGGGATGGCGCGTTTTGCATCGGCTGTTGCTGGGCGATCATGGCGCTGGGATTTGTGGGGGGCGCGATGAACCTGGCCTGGATGGGGGCCGCCACCTTGATTATGACCCTCGAAAAACTGCCCGACTTGGGCAGATGGATGACCCGCCCGTTGGGTGCTGCGTTTTGTGTCGCGGGCCTGGGTCTCGCGCTCACCGCATTTTGAAAGGACAGGCCCATGGCCGATCGCATCACCATAGCCGAGCCGATTGACAGCCGCTTGCCGGGCACCCGCCCGGACAAGAAGCCCGCGACCGCGTGGTCGATCAAGGGCGAGCTGTTCCTCAACTGCTCATGCACTGTGTTTTGCCCCTGCGTGGTGTCACTAGGGGCGCATCCGCCCACGGAAGGCCATTGCCACGCCTGGATGGGCATCCGCATCGACGAGGGCGCCTATGGCGATGAAAGCCTGAGCGGCCTAAACATCGGCCTTTTGGTCGATATCCCCGGGCGCATGGGGGAAGGCAACTGGAAGGTTGCCCTCTATGTAGATGAAAATGCGAGCCATATTGCCTTTGACGGGATCTGCAAGATCATCGGAGGCAAGGCAGGTGGGACCACCGGGCTGCTGTCGATGCTGGTCTCCGAGGTGATCGGTGTGGAGCGGACCTCTGTTCTCATCGAGACCGATGGTCCTTTGCGTCGGATCATGATCGGCAAGAAAATCAATGGCGAGATCGAACAGGTGTTGGGCTTTGAGGATCAGCCGGTTGTGGTCAAGAACACCAAGTATTGGATGGGGCCGGACATCTGGGTCGCCAAGGGCCGTAAAAGCCGGGTGCGCGACTATGGCCGGGTGTGGGATTTCGGCGGACGCTCTGCCGAAATTTGCCCCATCGATTGGTCCGGGCCCGACAAGTAACCCCAAAAACAGGGAAAACTCATGAGCTTCAACGCACTTGTTGTCACCAAGGACGAGGACGGGAAAACCGCGGCCTCGGTCACGCAACTGTCCGACAGCGACCTGCCCGAGGGCGAGGTGACGGTTGCGGTAGATTTCTCTACCGTAAATTACAAAGACGGGCTGTGCATCGGGCCGGGCGGGGGGCTGGTGCGCACCTACCCCCATGTGCCGGGCATCGATTTTGCCGGCACGGTCGAGACGTCGTCGGATGCGCGCTATGCGCCCGGGGACAAAGTGGTGCTGACCGGCTGGCGCGTGGGCGAGGCCCATTGGGGGGGCTATGCACAAAAGGCCCGGGTCAAGGCCGATTGGCTGGTGCCTTTGCCCGAGGGCCTGACGCCACGCCAGGCCATGGCGGTGGGCACGGCGGGCTTTACCTCCATGCTGGCGGTCAACGCCTTGGAAGATCATGGTCTGACGCCCGGCGGCAAGCCGGTGCTGGTGACGGGTGCGGCGGGCGGTGTCGGCTCGGTCGCCACCGCCATTCTGGGCAATCTGGGCTATGAGGTGGCCGCGGTCACCGGTCGGCCCGAGACGGCCGACTATCTCAAAAGCCTCGGCGCCACGCAGATCGTTGCGCGCGAAGAGGTCAACGAGACGGTCAAACGCCCGCTGGAGAGCGAGGCCTGGTCGGGCTGTGTCGATGCGGTGGGGGGGGCAATGCTGGCCCGCGTGTTGGGACAGATGCAATATGGCGCGTCCGTCGCCGCAGTTGGCCTTGCGGGTGGCGCAAACCTGCCCGCCACCGTCATTCCGTTTCTGTTGCGCGGCGTGAACCTTCCGGGCATCATAGGGTTGCATCACGCTGTCGATGCCCAGAAGGTTCACGCCGCGCAACAGAAACGGAATGACGGTGGCGGGCAGGTTTGCACCACCCGCAAGGCCAACTGCGGCGACGGACGCGCCATATTGCATCTGTCCTAACACGCGGGCCAGCATTG
>JBCBNR010000420.1:0-2613 GCA_039821665.1 Pseudomonadota bacterium | reverse complement strand
CTTATCGGCCTCGGGCATATTGGGATAGACCACGCCGGTGGTCATCCCCAGGAACGCATAAACCGTGCCCATCCATTCCGAGTCGCGCTTTGCCAGGTAGTCGTTGACCGTGACCACATGCACGCCTTTGCCGGCCAGCGCGTTGAGGTACACCGGCAAGGTTGCCATCAGCGTCTTGCCCTCGCCCGTTTTCATTTCCGAGATGTTGCACTGGTGCAGGAAGATCCCGCCCACAAGCTGCACATCGAAAGGGCGTAAGCCCAAGGTGCGTACCGCTGCCTCGCGCGCGCAGGCGAACGCTTCGGGCAACAGATCGTCCAGCGTCTCGCCCGCGGCCAGGCGCTTTTGGAACTCTTCGGTCTTAAATCCGATCTCGTCATCCGAGAGTTGCTGAAACTCCGGCTCCAGCGCGTTGATCTTGTCCACCAGGGGGCGCACGGACTTCACTTTTCGGTCATTTTGTGAGCCGAAAACCTTCCGACCGATCGAGCCCAAACCCAGCATGCGCGCCTCTTATCTTCCGTTCCTGCCCAGGCCTGTCGGGCGAAGGTCTATCTATACCGCTGAACACGGCAATTCGGTGGCCTTGTCGGACCCCGATTATCACTTTAAGTGGGGCACAGACGATATGTGCCCTGACGTCCAGACCACCCCGGCGATGTAAGGGGCACATAGTGACCTGTCAACGGGACCGCGAGGAGTGGGTCTTGCAATCAAATCGCGCAGGCCCAAACCAAGGGGCCCCTGCGCCAATCCATCGGGAGACCTGGATGCCTTCTTTGAAAATGATGCTCAGCGCAAGTGTGATCGCCTTGACCCCCTTGGCCGGGGTCGCGCAGGACGCAGAGTATGACGCGAGCACCGTGCTTGCCACGGTCAACGGGACTGAGATTACCTTGGGCCATATGCTCGCCTTGCGCTCGCGCCTGCCCGAGCAGTTTCAAAGCATCCCTGACCAGCAGCTTTATGACGGCATCTTAGAGCAATTGATCACGCAGCAGGCCCTGTCGGATGCCGCCGGTGAAACGCCTGCCGCGCTGGCCCTGATCTTGGAGAATGAGCGCCGCGCCATCATGGCGTCGGAGCGGATCGACGCCCTGTTGGGGGAGGCGATGACCGACGAGGCCTTGCAAGAGGCCTATGACGCGCGCTTTGCGGATTTCGAGCCCAGCACGGAATACAACGCGGCCCACATCTTGGTCGAGACCGAAGAGACTGCCACTGACCTGATCGCCCAGATCGAAGCTGGGGCCGATTTCGCCACCCTGGCGCAGGAAAACTCCACCGGTCCGTCCGGTCCCAATGGCGGCGACCTGGGGTGGTTTGGCCCCGGTATGATGGTGCCCCCGTTCGAGCAAGCAGTGATGGCCCTGGACGTGGGCGGCGTCTCGGCGCCCGTGCAGACCCAATTCGGCTGGCATGTGATCACCCTTAAAGAGACCCGCGACACCACACCGCCGCCGCTGGACGCTGTGCGCCAGGGGCTGATGGAAGGCTTGCGCGAGAGTGTGGTCGGTGGCTTTGTGGACAGCGCGCGAGCAGAGGCGGACGTGGTGATGTCCGAGATCGAGTTGCCCAAATCCGCCATCAGCCAGATCGAGTTGATCGAAGACTGATGAACCGCTCGCCGCTTGCACCGAAAGACGGGTTTCCGGACCTGCCGCCGGTGGGCGGTGTGCGCTTTGCCGCGGTCGAGGCGAATGTGCGCTACCAGGGCCGCCTGGATGTGATGCTGGCCCAGATCGAACCGGGCGCCAGTGTGGCGGGCGTGTTCACACGCTCGGCCACACGGGCCGCGCCGGTTTTGTGGTGTCAGGATGCGCTTGCCTGCGCGCCAGAGCCGGGTGAAGGCTTTGCGATCCTGGTCAATTCGGGCAATGCCAACGCGTTCACAGGTGCGAGCGGACGCGACGCGGTCACGGCCCTAGCGCAGGCTGTGGCGCAAACCTGTCAGGTGCCACAGCGTCACGTTTTCCTCGCCTCCACCGGGGTGATTGGCGAGCCGTTGCCCCATGGGCGGATCACCGACAAGCTTGGCGCCTTGCAGGCGGGTCTGAGCCCCGATGGGGCCAAAGATGCGGCCCACGCGATTATGACCACAGACACCTTTGCCAAGGGCGCTCGGGGCGAGGTTGTGCTTGACGGTGTACCGGTCACGCTGATGGGATTTGCCAAGGGTTCGGGCATGATCGCACCGGATATGGCGACCATGCTGGTTTATCTTTTCACCGATGCGGCCATTGCCCAGCCGGTGCTGCAAGAGATGCTGAGCGATCATAACGACACCACATTCAACTGCATCACCGTGGACAGCGATACTTCGACCTCCGACACGCTGATGGCGGTGGCAACAGGGGCTGCCGACATGGCCCCGATCACCACCCGCGACGACCCGCGCGCCGCACCTTTCGAGGCGGCATTGCGGGCGCTGATGCTGGACCTTGCGCACCAGGTTGTGCGCGACGGCGAGGGTGCTACGAAGTTTGTCGAGATCCAGGTGACGGGTGGGCAGACGGATGCCTCTGCCAAGACCATCGGGTTGGCCATCGCCAACTCGCCCTTGGTCAAAACCGCCATCGCGGGGGAGGACCCGAATTGGGGGCGCATCGTGAT
>JBCBNR010000419.1:0-2623 GCA_039821665.1 Pseudomonadota bacterium | reverse complement strand
CATCCCCGGTCAGCCCAAGGCTCTTGCGGCTGTCCCCGCCCGTGAATTCGAGCGGGATCACACCCATGCCCACCAGGTTGGAGCGGTGGATGCGCTCAAAGCTCTCCGCAATCACCGCTTTGACGCCCAAAAGCGCCGTCCCCTTTGCCGCCCAATCGCGGCTGGACCCGGTGCCATATTCCTTGCCTGCGATGATCACCAGCGGTGTGCCAGCCTCCTGATAGGCCATCGCCGCGTCATAGATCGACATCTGCGCGCCATCGGGACCTTTGGTAAAGCCGCCCTCCACGCCCTCCAGCATCTCGTTGCGGATGCGGATGTTGGCAAAGGTGCCGCGCATCATCACCTGGTGATTGCCGCGCCGCGCCCCGTAAGAGTTGAACTCGCGTTGGCTCACCTGCCGGTCGATCAGATATTGCCCCGCCGGATGCTCGGGCTTGAACGAGCCTGCGGGCGAGATGTGGTCGGTGGTCACCGAATCGGCCAGCATCGCCAGCACTTTGGCGCCTGTCACATCCTCGATCACCCCAGCCTCGGGCCCCATGCCCTGGAAATAGGGTGGGTTTTGCACGTAGGTCGAGGTTGTGGGCCAATCATAGGTCAGGCTGTCCGTTGTCTCGACCGATTGCCACTTCTCGTCGCCGGTGAACACTTCGGCGTATTTCTCTTGGAAAGCCGCCCGCGTTACCGTCTGCTCGACCAGCTCGGCCACCTCCTGCGAGGACGGCCACACGTCTTTGAGGTAGACATCCTTGCCGTCGGGCGTCTGGCCCAGGGGCTCGGTTGTCAGATCGATGTTCAGATCGCCGGCCAGTGCATAGGCCACAACCAGCGGCGGCGAGGCGAGATAGTTGGCGCGCACATCCGGGTTGATCCGCCCCTCAAAGTTTCGGTTGCCCGACAAAACGGATGTGGCGACCAAATCACCCTCGTTGATCGCAGCGGAAATCTCGGGCGCGAGAGGGCCAGAGTTTCCGATGCAGGTGGTGCAGCCATAGCCCACCAAGTTGAACCCGATGGCGTCCAGATGGGGCTGCAGGCCCGCTGCCTCCAGATAGGCCGAGACGACCTGAGAGCCTGGGGCCAGCGACGTCTTCACCCAAGGTTTGCTGTCGAGCCCCAACTCATGGGCCTTTTTGGCCACAAGACCTGCGGCAATCATCACGTATGGGTTCGACGTGTTGGTGCAGGACGTGATCGAGGCGATCACAACCTTGCCCGATGTCATCTCGTAATCCGCCCCTTCGACGGGAACGGGTTTGTCCAAGGGACGCTTGAACTCGGTTTCCATATGGCCCTTGAAGGTCTGCGCGGCGGCATCCAGCAAGATCCGGTCCTGGGGCCGTTTCGGGCCAGAGATGGCGGGCACGACTTCACCCATATCGAGGTGCAGCGTGTCGGTGTAGACCGGGTCGTAATCCGCCCCGCGCCAGAACCCGTTTTCCTTGGCATAGGCCTCAACCAACGCGATCCGATCTTCGTCCCGGCCGGAGGTGCGCAAGTACCGCAGCGTCTCGTCGTCGATTGGGAAAAAGCCGCAGGTCGCCCCATATTCCGGCGCCATGTTGCCGATGGTCGCCCGGTCTGCCAGCGGCAGGCCATCTAGGCCGTCGCCGTAGAACTCCACAAATTTACCGACCACGCCCTTTTCGCGCAGCATCTCGACCACGCGCAGCACCAGGTCGGTCGCGGTCACGCCTTCCATCAGCGCGCCTGTCAGCTTGAACCCGACCACTTCGGGGATCAGCATCGAGATGGGCTGGCCCAGCATCGCGGCCTCCGCCTCGATCCCGCCCACGCCCCAGCCCAGAATGGCAAGGCCGTTGACCATGGTCGTGTGGCTGTCCGTGCCCACCAGAGTGTCAGGATAGGCCACGGTTTTGCCGTCTTGGTCCGTGTCGGTCCAAACCGTTTGGCCCAGATATTCCAGGTTCACCTGGTGGCAGATGCCCGTGCCCGGCGGCACCACGCGGAAATTGTCAAAGGCGGATTGGCCCCATTTGAGGAACGTATAGCGCTCGCCATTGCGCTCGTACTCGCGGTCCACATTCATCTGGAACGCACGCGGATTGCCGAACTCGTCGATCATCACCGAATGGTCGATCACCAGATCCACCGGGTTCAACGGGTTGATCTTTTCGGGATCCCCCCCCAGTGCGACCATCGCGTCGCGCATCGCGGCCAGGTCCACCACCGCAGGCACGCCGGTAAAGTCCTGCATCAGCACGCGCGCAGGCCGATAGGCAATCTCGCGCGGGTTTTTGCCACCATTGGCGCCCCATTCGGAAAACGCTTTGATGTCGTCCGAGTCGACGGTTTTGCCATCCTCGAACCGCAGCATATTCTCCAACACCACCTTAAGTGCTGCGGGCAGGTTCGAGAACGTGCCAAGCCCCGCCTCCTCGGCCGCTTTTAGCGAGTAATAGTCGATGGACAGCCCGCCCACGGTCAGGGTGCGGCGGGTGGAATTGCTATCGGTTCCGACTTTGATGGGCATTGGCGTTCCTTTCGACATCGGTCAAAACGACGATCCGACGCCCAAGGTTTGCTTCGGGCGCGATCGGGTGAGTCTCTCCCCGTTGCGGGGTGCATACCGTCGTATACAAAGCGACCCGCCGCCTGT
>JBCBNR010000418.1:0-2637 GCA_039821665.1 Pseudomonadota bacterium | reverse complement strand
CGCTTTACGCGCGCAGGCCTCGCAAAGCACCCGTCCGTCTGGCCTTGCTCGCAGGCAAGCGCCGGGTGCTTTGCGAGGCCTGCGCGCGTAAAGCGGATCAGCTTGATCGATTTGAACACCGAGGACCCAGGGGGCGAAGTAAAGATATTGCGCCAGATCGACCTGATGGCGCTGCGCGACCCATTGGGCATAGCGCAAACGCCGGCACAGAACGCGGGCCGCTTCAGCTTTCCCTTTGTGACCATCGAAAGCGTGGTGCGCGATGGCCCAGGGCACATTCTGGTGGGCAACGACAACAATTTGCCCTTCAGCGCCGGGCGAAGCTTGGGGGCACCGGACGCCACCGAGATGATCCGCCTGTCCGTGCCAGAGCTGCTGGCGCAGGAGGATTGAGGCAAAGCCAATCCGCGCCTGCGCCCGCCCGCCTTTGCCAGGTATGTCGCAGATGCGCCCATGCCCTTGCAACGTCCCGACAGGTGGGCCAAACTTGTGACCGGTAACATCAGTCGGGAACCCATTGTGTCCTCACCGCCCAAATCTGCTGGGACCAAGCCATCCCTTCCTGTCACCATGCGCGATGTGGCCCGTGCTGCAGGGGTGTCGCACATGACCGTGTCGCGCGCCCTGCGCAAGGACAGCCCCGTGTCGAAAGAGACGCGGGACCGCATTTTGCGGGTGGTGCGCGAGATGAATTATGTGCCCGACCAGGTGGCAGGCGCCCTGACAACGGGCAAATCTGGTTTTGTCGCGGTGCTCGTTCCTTCGCTCAACAACCTGCATTTCGCCGAGACGGTTCAGGCCCTGACCGAGGCGCTGGAGGTGCAGGGTTTGCAAATCCTGCTGGGGCATACGGATTACGAAACCACACGCGAAGAGCAGTTGGTCGAGACCATGCTGCGCCGCCGCCCCGAGGCAATCGTTTTGTCCTATGACGGCCACTCGGACCGCACCCATAGCTTACTGAGCGAGGCGGGTGTGCCCGTGATCGAGTTGTGGGAGCGTCCAGCAGCCCCCATCGCCCACACCATTGGGTTTTCCAACCGGGCTGCGGCCGCGGAGATGACGCATGCGCTGATTGGTTTGGGGTATCGCAATATCGCGTTCCTGGGCGAGGCCTCGGACGATTGGACCCGCGGGTCCGAACGCCGGGCCGGGTTTCGCGAGGCCATGGTCGCCGCAGGTTTGCCCGACCATCGCATGGTGCAAGCTGGCAAGCCGCCCATGTCCATCGAAGATGGGGCGCGCGCGCTCGACACGCTGCTGGCGCAGTTTCCCGACACGGATTGTATCTTTTGCGTCTCGGACGCACCCGCTTTTGGGGTGCTGTCAGCGCTCGAAGGCAAGGGTATTGCGGTGCCGGAGCAGATGGGTGTCGCGGGGTTTGGGAATTTCGAGCTGTCGCGCTTTTCCGCCCCGACGATTACGACGGTCACTGTGGACCCCCGCCGCATCGGGCGCGAGGCGGGAGAGTTGATCGCGACACTGCTGGGCAACGGGGCCACCACCCCGCAACGGGTGGAAGTAAGTGCCACGCCTCAGCTGCGCGCAAGCACACGGGCGGCCCGGGGCTGACGCGGGGGCCGCAGAGCACAGGCTTTGCTGTTGAGTTTTTGAACCTGGCGATGCAGGCTTGACTAAGGCCTGGCGCGGGCCTCCGCCCTCCAACCGGGAAGCATCAGACATGCAGTGCGCCGGTATCTCAACCTATCTTGCGCGAGCGTCCGTTAATCGAGGGTCAGCATCAGGAGGGATTGCAACCGTAGCTCGCAAGAGAGGGACTCTTCTATGCAATTCTCCGCGCCCATTTATGCCCTGAAACGCAAAGCCAAATTGTTGGCCCGCGACACCCACATACCTTTGCATCAGGCCCAAGATAGGATCGCCCGGCAAGAGGGGTTCCAAAGTTGGAGCCATCTGGCAGCGTCGTTTGACACCGAAACCCCCGCCCGGGATATCCTTGGCCAGCTAGAGCCTGGGGATCTGTGCCTGATCGGCGCGCGACCGGGCCAAGGTAAGACCCGTTTGGCGTTGGAGCTTGCGGCCCGCGCGTCCCGGTTGGACCGACAAGGGTATGTCTTCACCCTCGACTATCACGTGCGCGATGTGGCCGAGCACTTTGCGGCCATGGGGGTGAAACCCCATGGTCTCGACGCTCAGGTGGTGGTGGATACCTCCGATGACATCACCGCCGGTGACATCACACAGCGGCTGGGTGCTGCGAAACCCCAGACGCTTGTGGTGATCGACTATCTGCAGCTTCTTGATCAAAAACGCACCAATCCCAGCCTGCAGGCGCAAATGGGAACATTGCAGAGCTTTGTCCGCGAAACAGGCGCAATTTGCCTGGTGATCTCGCAGATAGATCGAGCGTTTGACCTGGACGGGCGCGCGATGCCCAGCCTTTCGGACGTGCGGCTGCCAAATCCCCTGGACCTATCGATTTTCAGCAAAGTGCTCTTCTTGCACAATGGAAGGATTCAGTTGGATCGGGCGGCCTAGCCTGGTCCGCCACTGGGGCATTCCTTGTGGATATCCTTAAATTTTTGTTGTGTTACCGGTCACAATGCGCAACTGTGACCGGTAACACGAGGGAGGTGGGACATGCCGGCAATCCGTTTGGATCGGCTGATCAAACGC
>JBCBNR010000417.1:0-2650 GCA_039821665.1 Pseudomonadota bacterium | reverse complement strand
ATGCACGCGCCTATCCCCTGCGGATCATGGGCTGGCATGAGATGTTCAACGAGGTGATCGGCGGGGTGCCGGTGGCGCTGGCCTATTGCACGCTCTGCGGGGCCGGCATTCTGTTCGAGACCCAGGTGGAGGGGCGGGCGGCACCGTTTGTGTTCGGCTCGTCTGGGTTTCTCTACCGCTCTAACAAACTGATGTTCGACCGCGAAACCCGGTCCCTGTGGAACCAGTTCACGGGCGAGCCCGTGAGCGGGCCGTTGGTGGACAGTGGCATCAAGCTGACCATTCGCCCCGTTGCCATCACATCGTGGGAGGAGTGGGTGGCCCAGCATCCGCAAACCAAGGTGCTGTCGCTCGATACAGGGCATTTTCGTGACTACCGTTCGGGGGTGGTGTACCGGGATTACTTCAACAGCCCCGATCTGATGTTTCCCACCACGGTGGACCAAAGCAGGCTTTTGCAAAAAGACTATGTTTTTGGCATCCGCGCCGCGGGTGGGGCCAAGGCTTGGGCCTTGGACGCCTTTGAGGCAGAGCCGGTGATCAACGACCGTGTGGGTCTGACGGATGTGGTGCTGGTGGGGGATCCTGACACCCGCACCGTGCGCGCCTATGAGCGCAAGGGCCGGACCTTTGCGGCCGGCAAGGGGGGCAGGGTGACCGGCCCAGGCGGGGCCTGGGAGATCGAAGAGGCCGCCCTTGTGGGACCAGAGGGCACGCGCCTGCCCCGGGTGCCGGGCCACATCGCCTATTGGTTTGCCTGGGACGGCTACCTTGGAGCGCAGAGCGCGCTTTACCTTGGCAAAGGCAAGCGGCCTTAGCGTTCGGTGAACTTCAACTCGATCCGCCGGTTGCGCGCCAAAGCCTCGGCCGTGGTGGCGGTATCGATAGGTTGAAACTCGCCAAAACCATTGGCGGCAAGCCGGTTGGCGGGCAACCCTTCCTGGTCGATGAGATAGCGCACGACCGACAGGGCGCGGGCCTGGCTCAGCTCCCAATTGTCGGCAAACCGGCCTGAGGAGATTGGGATACTGTCCGTATGACCATCGACCCGCAGGATCCAGTCGATGCCATCGGGGATCTCGGGCGCGATTTCGCGGATCACGCTGGCCACCTGGGCCAACTGGGCCTGACCTTGGCCACCCAAGGTGGCCGAGCCCCGGTCAAACAGCACCTCGGAGGAAAAGACGAACCGGTCGCCCACCACCTGGATACCCTCGCGCCCGGCGATCACCTCGCGCACGCGGCCGAAAAACTCTGAGCGATAGGCCTCCAGGTCCTGGGCCTCGGCCTCAAGCCGTAGGCGCTCGGCCTCTTCCAAGTCTGCCCGGCGGCGTTCCTCGGCGGCGGCGCGGGCCAAGGCCACGTTGAGGTTGCGGCCAAGCGCCTCGATCTGAACCTGTGCGGCCGCGTCCTCTTCCGCGGCCCTGTCCAGCAAGCCTTGAAGCGAATTCAACTCGTCGCGCAAGGTGGCGGTCTGTTGGTTCAAAAGCGCCAGCTCGCGCTGATTCTCGGCGCTCAGGGCCTGTTCTTCGGCCAGTTCTTGTTGGGCCAGGGCCAGCAGCGCCTCGCGCTCTTGCGCGGCAGACAGGGCCTGGGACGTGTTGGCGCTTTGCGCTTCAAGCTCGGCTTGAGCTGCGCGGGCTGCGGCCAACAGGGTGAGCGTATCCTCGGCGCGCTTGCGCTCTGCCTCCAGGTTCAAACCCATGGCGGTCAGCTCGGTGGACGCATCCTCAAGCCGCGCGCGCAGCGCCTCGGCGGCGGCCACTTCCAGGGCTTTCTGACGCTCCGCCTCGGTCAGGGCGGCGTCTTGCGCAGCCAAGCGGGCGGTCACCTCGTCCAAGCTGGATTGCGCGCTGGTCGCCTCGTCCTGGGCTTGGACCAAGGCCTGCTCGGCGGCCTCCAGGTCGGCCCCTTGACGTTCGAGGGTGCGCTGTGCGGCGGCCAAGATGGCGGCCTGCTGTGCCAATTCCGCCTCTCGCGCGCTGAGATCCGTTCGGGCGGCCTCCAGGTCCTCTTGGGTGGCCAACAGCGCCAAGGTCTGGCTGTCGATCTCGGTGCGCACCGCGGCAAGCGCGTCGTCACGCTCGGCCGCTTGGGTTTGCAGATCGGCCACCAGGGCCTCCAACGCCTCGCGCTGAGCGGCGGCCAGGCGTGCGGCCTCAACCCCTTCGTCGATCTCGTCACGGGCCTGCGCCAGGGCCAATTCCAGGGCTTGGCGGGCGGTCAGTTCCTCCGCCGCGTCAGCCTCCAACGCGGCGATGGCGGCACCCCGCTCGGCCAACGCGCTGTCCAAATCCGTGTTGCGCGCCAAAAGCGTGGCAACCTGCGCTTCGAAATCCGCAATCTCGGCCCGGCCCTGCGCCACATCCGATTGCAGGGCATCGCGCTGAGAGGTGAGCGACGCGATCAGCGCCGCTTGCTGTTGCTCGCGCGTCTGCGCGGCTGACAGGTTGCTTTGCAGGACGCCCACCCGCTCTTCCAACTGGAAATTGCTTTGCTGCTCCAGGCCCAATGCCTCCGCAAGACCGGCGATTTGCGCCGAATATTCGCTCAACGTGCGGTCCTGTTCTTCGATCACTCCTTCGGCGGTTGTCACCTGCTCGCGCAGCACAAACTGGACGATCATGAAGATGGTCAGCACGAAAAACAG
>JBCBNR010000416.1:0-2674 GCA_039821665.1 Pseudomonadota bacterium | reverse complement strand
ACGGTCTGCCCCCCCGACTGAACAGCGACAGCGTGCCGCCCGGGACCCTTGTGCTGGACATTGCCCGGGCCAACCGCCTGTTGGAACGGGACGGCGCGCCCAGCGCCTTGCTGCTCGCGCCTGAGCAATTGGCAGGGCTTGCGCCCATCGCCACCATCACCGAGGGGCGCTTGGTGGCGGTCCCCCCCCGAGGCACCAGCGAGTTGAGCCGCCTGACCGACAGTTTCCACCTCAACCTCACCGCCTTTGGGTTCTTAAGCTTCGTTGTGGGCCTGTTCATCGTCCATTCCACCATCGGACTGGGGTTTGAACAACGACGGGCCAGTCTGCGCACGTTGCGGGCCTGCGGCGCGCCGATCTGGGCCATTGGCACGGCCCTTGTGGTCGAGATCCTGCTCGCCACCTTGGTGGCTGGCGGCTTGGGGATGGTGCTGGGCTATCTGATCGCAGGCAGTCTGCTGCCCAACATGGCGATGTCTTTGCGCGGACTTTACGGCGCCCAAGTGCCGGGGACCCTTTCGCTGAGCCCCTGGTGGTGGGCCGCAGGCTTGGGCATGGGCCTTCTCGGCGCTCTGGCCGCTGCGGCGACCAGCATCTGGCGCGCGGTCACCTTGCCCGTCCTGGCCCCCGCCCAACCCCAGGCTTGGCAAGGGCGCCACCGCCAAGCCCTGCGCTTGCAAGGCGCGCTGGCCGTGGCGTTGCTGCTGGTGGCCCTGTTGGTCTGGCAGGCCTTTGGTGGGCTGATCGCGGGCTTTGTGCTGATCGGGTGCGTGTTGACCGGATGTGCCTTGCTGCTGCCCCTGGCCTTGGACGCGGTCCTGACCGCCGGGCACCGCCTTGTGCGCGGACCCGTGGCCACCTGGGCCTGGGCCGACACTCGCCAACAATTGCGTGGGCTTAGCCTTGCGCTGATGGCGCTGCTTTTAGCCCTGTCGGTCAATATCGGCGTGGGCACCATGGTGGATGGGTTTCGCAAAACGTTTCTGGGCTGGCTGGACTTGCGCCTTGCCTCCGAGCTGTACCTTGGCGCGCGGGACCAGGACGAGGCGACCCGCTTGCTGGCCCATCTGCAAACTGAGCCGCGGGTCACCGCCGTTTTGCCGATCCAACCCTCACGCTCGAACATCAACGGCTATCCGGTGCAGGTCTATGGCTCCAAAGACCACGCCACCTATCGCGACAACTGGCCCGTTTTGGACGCCCTGCCCGACCCTTGGGATCTGGTGCAAACCGGCGGGTATATTCTGATCTCCGAGCAGATTGCACGCCGCTTCGACCTGGCCCCGGGCGACCCGATCAGCTTGCCCGGCGAGCGGTCCACCTGGTCGGGCCTGGTCGCTGGCATCTACTCCGACTATGGCAACACCACCGGGGCCACGATCCTGTCCATCCCCGCGCAAGAGCGGCATTGGACCGATATCGAGCGCCTGCGCTTTGCCCTGCGTGTAGACCCCAGCGAGGCGCCCGCCGTGCAGGCCGATCTGATGGCGCGCTTTGATCTGGGCGAGAGCCAGATCACCGATCAGGCCCGTCTTAAGGCCCTGTCCCGCCAGATCTTTGAAAGCACCTTCACCGTCACCCTTGCGCTCAACGCGCTGACCCTTGCGGTGGCCGGGTTCTCGCTTTTTACCGCGCTGTTGACCCTGGCCAATATGCGCCAGCCGCAACTGGCCCCGCTTTGGGCGCTTGGGGTCACCCGCGCGCGCCTGGGATGGATCGAGCTTGCGCGGATGCTGGGCTTAGCGGCCTTCACCGCGCTGCTGGCGATCCCCTTGGGTTTGCTGCTGGCGGCCATCTTGACCAAAGTCATCAATGTCGAGGCTTTTGGCTGGGAACTGCCGCTTTTCCTGTTTCCTGGCCAATGGGGGCGCTTGCTCATCTTGGCCTTGCTGACCGCCGCCCTTGCAACATTATGGCCCGTGCTGCGCCTGCGCCGCATGCCGCCTGCCGAGCTGATCCGGGTGTTTTCCCATGAACGTTAAAGCTGTCATCGTCGCGGCATTCGCGGCCCTAACGGCCGCGCATCTGGCCTTTGGCCAAGGTTTTGCTGGCCTGGGCACCTCGGCGGACGACTATGCCCCTGTTCGCCCCAATGTGACGCTAAGCTTTCCAAGGGATCACAGCGCCCACCCGGCCTTTCGCATCGAATGGTGGTACCTTACCGCCAATTTGGACTTTGCCGATGGGCGCGAGGGCGGCGCGCAATGGACGCTGTTTCGCCAAGCCTCTCGCCCCTATGACGGCGCCAGCGGATGGGACAGCGGGCAGGTCTGGATGGGACATGCGGCTCTGACCCTGCCAGACGCCCATTACGTGGCCGAGCGGTTCGCCCGTGGCGGGGTCGGTCAGGCAGGTGTCGCGGGCGATCCCTTTTCGGCCTGGATCGACCATTGGCATATGACCAGCCCGGACCAAGGCTATGACACCCTTACCCTGTCGGCCCGGGGCGAGGCGTTTGGATATGACCTGACGCTGAACGCCACCGGGCCCCTGGTCCTCCATGGAGAGAAGGGCCATTCGGTGAAGTCCGAGCAAGGTCAAGCCTCCTACTACTACAGCCAACCCCATTACCAGGTGACCGGCACCGCAATGGTCGAGGGCGCGCAGATTGCCGTTACAGGCACCGCCTGGTTGGACAGGGAATGGTCCTCTCAACCGCTCAGCGCCGATCAAA
>JBCBNR010000415.1:0-2674 GCA_039821665.1 Pseudomonadota bacterium | reverse complement strand
CCGCGATCAGGCGCAGTGCTGTGGATTTTCCGCATCCTGATGGCCCCAGAAGCGAGACGAAATCGCCCTGGCGCACATGCAATGTCATGTCTTTGAGGGCCACAATGGACCCGTTGAAGGTTTTCCCGACCTGCTGAAGCGTCAGTAACGCAGGGCGCTGGGCAATCGCGGACATGGTTGGTTCACCAAAAAGATCAAAGCCATGGGCCAGAGGATACTGGCCCATGGCGGCAGTATATTACTTCTTAAGGTCCATGCCGAGACCGTTGCCGACCCAGGTCGCGTCAAAGGTGGCTTTCCAGTCTAGCCCAGCTTTCACCACGCCAGCCTCGACCATGGCCTCGTAAAAGCCGCCGATCTTCTCTTCGGTCATAACACCGATGCCCATCGTCTCGGCATCGCCCGACACGACAATGCCATTCTCGATCATCTTTTCGATGGCAAAGGCGATTTTGTCGTCGGTCATCTCGGGGTTGGCTTCTTTGATCAGCTCATTGGCCGCCGCGTTGTCCCCATAAAGGTAGTTGTACCAGCCCAGGATCGAGCCTTCGACAAAGCACTTCACCTGCTCGGGCTTGTTGGCGATGGTGTCAGCCATGGTCTCGATCGTGGTCGCATAGGTCGAATAGCCCGCATCCGCGATCAAGAAGACATTGGGTGTAAAGCCCCCTTCCTTTTCCACCAAGAACGGCTCGGAGCTGAGATAGCCTTGCATCCCCACGCGCTTGTCCGCGAGGAATGGGGCCGGGTTGAAGGTGTAAGGCTGGCGCTGTTCGGCGCTAAAGCCGTGGGCCGCAATCATCCACTGATAGTAAGACTGATAGCCGTTGTCGCCGATCAGCAGGGTCAGGTCCTTCAACTCGTCCCAGCTGTCTGCCTCGCCCGGATGGGCCAGGATCACCTGGGGGTGCTTTTGGAACGTGGCCGCCACGGCGACCACGGGAATGCCCTGTTCCACCGCCGAGAAGGCCTGCAACATGTCGCCGCCCATGTGGTAGTCGATGCGGCCCGCGAGCATCAGCGCGCGGTTGTTCACCTGCGGCCCGCCCGAGACGATGGTCACGTCGAGACCGCATTCCGCATAGGTGCCATCGGCCACGGATTGGTAGAACCCGCCATGTTCGGCCTGGGCCAACCAGTTGGTGCCGAAAACCACGGCCTCGTTGGCCTGGGCCGCGATGGCCGCCGTGCTGAGAGCCAGAGCGGCAGAGATGTGTTTGATCATAGGATTCCCCTCCTGTCGTTTCGCGCAATTTTGGTTTTTGGCCCGGGTAGGGCCAATTGAATCGCTGATTTGGGCCCGACCCCTTGGCCATGCGCCGAATTTTCGGGCAGAGCTGGGCCAGTTGACTAAGAATTGGTCTATCTGTCACGTCTGTCACGGGGAAAGTGAGAGGAGAGAGACAATGCGTGCCTTCAGCCCAGAGGGGATCCACCCGCCTTTTGCCGCCTATTCCCACGGGGTCGTCAGCCCGGACGGTCTGCTGGCGATTTCGGGCCAGCTGGGCATCAGCGCGGATGGCACCATCCCGGACGGGGCCGTGGCGCAGGCTGACATTTGTTTTGCCAATATAGAGGCGGTGTTACAGGCCGCGGGCTTGGACCGTTCTGCCCTGTTGCGGATCAACGCCTATGTCACGGATCGCGTGCATCTGCCGGGATACATGGCTGCGCGCGATGGGTTTATGGCTGGGATCACGCCGCCACGTGCCTCGACCCTGATGATCGTTTCGGGCTTTGCACGGCCAGAATTTGTGGTGGAGGTAGAGGCGCTGGCCGTCCGGTCCACCTAGAACGGGCCCTCCCGCCCCCTTGATCCGCTGCAAGCAGCGGACCGCGCGGTTGGGCCGGGCACCGGGGCTGCGCCCCGGTGAAAGGGGCGTTGGCAAGCAGGGGGGCGACACCGGCGATCTTGCAAGGGCAGGCGAGATTGACGGCCTTTGCAGCAAGTGTGTCCCGCATGCGGGCGATGTTTTGTTGGCCGCAGGCTGAGTTCCAACACAAACGCGCACTCGGCCTGATAGCCGCTTTTGTCCTGGGGCATGGGCGCGGTGTTTTTTGCGGCGTGCGCTGGGTTTACCTGGACGGCCTTTTCTTAGTTCCAGTTGCCAACACCGGTTTGGCGACAGCGCGCAACGTTAAGGCCCGCTAAGTGGCGTGGTGTGATCCTGTCCTCACTGGGGCAAGGGCGTCTCACCAGATCAAAGCGCTGCAAAACCCGCCACAAACGCGGGCCCTAGGTGACGCTGCGTGGTGATCGGTCGGATATGGTCCAAAGGGACGCTTTTGCCCACGGACGTGTTAGCGCCCGATAAAGGCGGTCCGCCAATGGCCTGCCAGTCCTGCCGCCGAGGTTGGAGGTGTTCGAACTGTGCAAGCGCATCCGCGCCGCAGTTGAGCGCGACCTGGGGCAGTCCCTCAAAGCATCTGCCCAATCGCCCAAGGAGGAGAGACCATCAGCGCAACGCAGAATAACGAGGCCCTGCCCACGGGCCGTAGCCCACGATCTTTGGCGACGGTTTGGGCGGCGCCATCCTGTACAGCGGTCCAAGCCCCACATGAAAGCCGCCGGATACCTGGTGCCCAGAGCACTGCAAGGCGCTTCGCCGCGACGGGTCCTGCCCGCCCATGGTGCCCATCAATAGGTGGCGCGGCCCCCTGAGAGGTCGAACAC
>JBCBNR010000414.1:0-2678 GCA_039821665.1 Pseudomonadota bacterium | reverse complement strand
CCTGTCAAACCATGTAGAGGCCGAGGTGGTGGAGGCCCTGCGCACCGCGGTGACGGAGGCCTATCCCCGCCTGTCCCACCGCTATTACGCCCTGAAAGCAAAGTGGCTGGGGCTGGAGAAGTTGGAGATTTGGGACCGCAACGCGCCGCTCGACGATGATCCGACCCTGGTTCCCTGGGACGAGGCCCAGAAAACCGTGCTGGATGCCTATGGGGCTTTCGATCCTGCCATGGCCGACATCGCCAGGCCTTTCTTTGACAAGGGTTGGATCGATGCAGGGGTCACACCAGGCAAGGCGCCCGGTGCGTTTGCCCATCCCACAGTGACAGACGCCCATCCTTACGTTTTGCTGAATTACCTGGGCAAAACGCGCGATGTGATGACGTTGGCCCATGAATTGGGTCACGGGGTCCATCAGGTGCTCGCCGCCGAGCAGGGCGAATTATTGTCTTCCACCCCGCTGACCTTGGCTGAAACCGCCTCTGTCTTTGGCGAGATGCTGACCTTCCGCAAGCTGTTGGATGCGTGCGAGGATCCAGCCCGGCGCAAAATCCTGCTCGCGGGCAAGGTGGAGGACATGATCAACACGGTCGTGCGCCAAATCGCATTCTACGATTTCGAATGCCGCCTACACGCGGCCCGTGCCGAAGGCGAGCTGACCTCCGACGCAATCAACGCCATCTGGATGGAGGTCAGCCACGAAAGCCTGGGCCCTGCGTTTAACTATATGGACGGGTACGAGACGTTTTGGGCCTATATTCCCCACTTCATCCACTCGCCCTTCTACGTCTACGCCTATGCCTTTGGCGACGGTCTGGTGAATGCGCTCTACGCGGTCTACGAGGAAGGCGACCCAGGCTTTCAGGAAAAGTACTTTGAGATGCTCAAAGCGGGCGGCGCCAAGCACCACAAAGAGCTGCTCGCCCCCTTCGGCCTAGACGCCGCCGACCCCGCCTTCTGGGACAAAGGCATCGGCCTCATCTCCAGCATGATCGACGAGCTGGAGCGGAGTTGAGGCAATTGCAGGTGCCCTAGACCCACGGCGTATAAGAGACATGCAAGACATGGTGCCTGCAATGTAGGCAGCTTTCGGGGCTTCACCCAACCGCGCAGAACAAGGCCGCAGGCCGCCGCGCGAGCGCCAGACCGCCCACACGGGCTGGCGATTTGCTGGCCTCGTGCTCCGATCCGTCCTTTTTCGAACTTGGCGGGCATAAAGCGCCCCGACCATATGTGCGTTCGCCATCCCGCGGACTGGCAAGGCCGGGTTCGCCCTTTGTCAGAGTGGCCCTGAGCAGGGCCGTTGGGCAACATGCCAACGGCCTAGTCCCTCGTGAAGGGTCCCTCTTAAAAACAGAACAGGGATCCAGTCTGGCCCATAGCCTCCCGAGCGGGGTAACGCGAAGGCCGCTGCAGGTGAGCCAAACCGCCCACAAGGCAGCGGGTTTTCCCTGCGCTACTTCCGCACCTCCGATTTCACCACCCGGTACATCGCCCGATAGAGGCTTCCGCTGTTGTGGCCTGCGCCGTCCACCAAGATCAGGTCCGCATTCAGTCCGGCCTTCTTGGCCCGCGCGATATAGTCTTGGGCCAGTGCGGGCGTGGTGTTGTCGTCCAGCGCACCGGTGATCGCCACCACGCGCGTGTCCTTGGCCACCTTACCGACGAAGCGGTGGGGGGATTGCCCGCGCTGCATTTTGCGCCGTCCCTGCCGCCATTTGTCCAAGTGGCACGGACAGGCCATCAGCACCGCCGCGTCCACCACCCCGGGGAACCGTCCGATGATCGCGCCCAATTGCGCGGCGCCGCCGGAATGGCCGACCACGATCAGCTCGGCGCCGGGGCGGGCCTTTTTGATCGCTTGCAGCGCTTGGGCAACCGCGTTGTTGTTGCCCCGGGTATATTGGTCGAATTCCCGCCGGCCGGGCGATTTGCGCCCTTGCCCGTCGTGATAGCCCGGACGCAGCAAGGCGACCACGGTGGCCGATCCGTTCTGTGCGGCAATGTCCGCCGCCAGCCTATAGTGGTAATTCGCAGGCTGTTTGCCGTCGCCGCCCGACACATCGCCGTGCAACACCACAACCGTTGCCTTGCCGCCGCTGCCCCAGACCGCCCCCTGGAGCTTTCCAAAGGTCTGCGCATGCACAAGTGTGGCCGAGGCCACCAGCACCATTGCCCACAAAACGGCCCGACTGAACTGTCCCATCAAATCCTCGCATCACGGCCAATGGGTCGAGCTTAAACAGCCCGTTACATGACGTCCAGATGTGCTCAGAAACAGGAGCCCGAAATTGGGGATTGTCGAACTGCAGGAACAAGGCCGGGTCTGGCATGGGGGCCGTGCGTTCCCCTGGGGCGATGATCGCCCCAGGGGGTGTCGATCAGCTGACCGTGGGCACCATGCCCTTTTGGGCCGCCAGATCGCGCATGCGTTTTTGCAGCTTTTCAAAGGCCCGCACTTCGATTTGGCGGATCCTCTCTCGGCTCACATTATAGACCTGGCTGAGGTCTTCCAGGGTCGACGGCTCGTCCTTTAGCTTGCGTTCCGTCAAGATGTGGCTCTCACGCTCGTTGAGCGCCTCCATCGCTTGGGCCAGCAAGTCACGTCTCTGGTCCAGTTCGTCTTGCTCTGCATAAGCAGCTGCCTGGTTGGCATCCTCGTCTTCCAGCCAGTCTTG
>JBCBNR010000413.1:0-2683 GCA_039821665.1 Pseudomonadota bacterium | reverse complement strand
GCTCCACCTGTCCAGAGCCTGGTTGAATGTGCTCCCATGGGGTTGCGGGAAGGTTGAAAACCGTGGTTGCCCCTGTGGGGTAGCGGGTGAAGTCTGGATGGGCTGGGGGTGTGTCGGCGAGCCAGGCCGCAAGCTCGCCAATCCCTGGGTTATGGCCCAAGACCAAAAGCCGCTGCGCGTCGCTGACGTCTTGCACGGTTTTCAGGATTTGGCCCGGGGTGGCCAGATACAAATCTTGCAAGACCAGCATCTTGGTGGTGTCAGGTGCGGCCAAGCGCGCCCAGGTCTTGCGCGTACGCGTGGCCGAGGAGATGAGGGCGAGGTCGGGCCACAGGCCCAGCTTGGACAGCCATTGGCCCAAACGCGCGCTGGCCTCGCGGCCGCGCCGGTTCAAAGGGCGGTCGATGTCCTTGAGGTCGGACGACCAGTCGGATTTGGCGTGGCGCATTAAAATGAGGGTCACGTTGAGGCCTTATGAAATTGGGCCATGTGAAATGCGGAGTGTTCAGGCGCGCGAAGATCCTGGCCGATGGGGCAGGCGCGCCGGGCAGCACAGCCCTGGGCCATGCAGGTTGAACGCCCGGCATCTTGGTCGAGATAGCTGTGGCAGGCGTCGAGGTTATAGCCGTCCGCAAAGGCCCCCACGGGGCATGCGGTGCGGCAGGGCTGGCCCGCGCAGCTGAGGCAGGGAGAGGGGGCTGCAGGGGGCGTATGCCGCGCGCCCGCCACAAAAATCGCACCGCGAAAAGACACCATCAGGCCATGGCTGTCATGCACCAAAAAGCCGATGGGGGACGCAAACGCGCGCCCGGTTTTCAGCGCCCAAGTGTAGAACGGGTGGTAGGGTGGCCCTCCGAACGGAAAGAAAGCCTGCCCGCCCCAGGCGCGTGCAAGGCCCGTGATAACGCGGTTTGACCATCGGTCCATCGGGTCGGGATCCCCGTCACGATATTCTGGTGAAGACTGGAAATGCGCCCAAAACCCGGGCCCTGGGCCCAGAAGGGACAAGGTGCCCTGATCTGGCAGAGCCTCCGCCGGGCCGCCCTCGACGCGCCCAAGCAGGCATAAATGCGCGTCCTGGAGCGTTGGCGTCATGGGCGGATCAGGCTGCCCGCCCCATGCTCGGTGAAAAGTTCGAGCAGGCAGGCATGGGGCGCGCGGCCATCTAAAATCACCACTGCGCGCACCCCGCTGGCAATGGCATCAAGAGCTGTTTCGGTCTTGGGGATCATGCCGCCCGCGATTACTCCGTCGGCGATCAGGCTGCGCACGGTTTGCGCGGTAAGTGCTGTGATCACATCGCCCTCGGCATCCTTTACGCCAGCCACGTCCGTCAGCAGCAGCAAGCGATCGGCTTGCAACGCACCGGCAATGGCGCCCGCGGCGGTGTCGCCATTGATGTTGTAGGTCTCGCCGTCGCGGCCCACGCCCAAAGGGGCGATGACCGGAATCAGCTCGCTGTCCATGAAGGTGCGCAGAACGCTGGGATCAACCTGAGCAGGCTGGCCCACAAGACCCAGGTCGATGGGGGCGCCGCTTGCATCCCGCCCCATCGCCTTTTCGCACTGGATCAGATTGGCGTCTTTGCCCGACAGCCCCACAGCCCGGCCCCCTTGGGCATTCAAGGCCGCCACGATGCGCTTGTTCACGGAGCCCGATAGCACCATCTCGACCACGTCCATGGTGGCCGCGTCGGTGACCCGTTTGCCGCCCACGAAATCGGATTTGATGTCCAATCGGGCGAGCATATCGTTGATCATCGGCCCACCGCCATGGACCACAACCGGGTTCACACCCACCTGGCGCATCAGCACGATGTCGCGGGCAAAGCGGGTCATAGCGGCGTCGTCGCCCATCGCATGGCCCCCGAACTTGATGACCACCGTTGCCCCGTCATAGCGCTGCAGATAGGGCAGCGCCTCGCTGAGTGTCCGCGCTGTGCCCAGCCAATCCCGTTCCATTGCGACCGATTTCTCCATGGCGCTCTCCTGGTTTGGTCGGGTTATGGGGTGTGCGGTGCGGCGCTGCAAGCGCTAGGCGGTGCGCAACGTCTCGACTGTGGCCCGCAAAATTGGGATGCCCTCGCCCTTTTCGGACGAGGTGGCGATCACCTCCGGATAGGCGGCAGGGTGTTTGGCAAGGCAAGAGCGCAGGCCACCCAACATCGCTTGATAGGCGACAGCTTTAGGTTTGTCGGTCTTGGTCAGCACCACCTGGAAGGTGACAGCGGCACTGTCGAGCAGGGACATAATTTCCTCGTCCACGGCCTTGGGGCCATGGCGGCTGTCGATCAACAGAAAGACACGGCGCAGGGTTGCGCGGCCCGACAGGTAGGATTTGAGCAGCGCTTGCCATTTGGCCACCACCGCCACCGGCGCGTTGGCATAGCCATAGCCGGGCAGATCCACCAGATAGAGGTCTTCGAGGGAGAAGAAGTTGATCTCTTGCGTGCGCCCGGGCGTGTTGGAGGCCCGCGCGAGGCCCTTGCGCCCGGTCAGCGCGTTGATCAGGCTGGACTTGCCCACATTCGAGCGCCCTGCGAAACAAATCTCCAGCCGATCCGCGGGGGGCAGGCCGTCCATGGCGACCACGCCTTTGAGAAACTGCGCCTCGCGGGCAAAGAGCAGTCGCCCCGCTTCGGCCAGGGTCGGCTCGGGCATGGGGGCCAGTGGGAAAGGTAGGC
>JBCBNR010000412.1:0-2700 GCA_039821665.1 Pseudomonadota bacterium | reverse complement strand
CTGGGACAGCCTGCCCCCGCTGATCGCACCAGCGGTGGAACTGGCCAGGGCCGAAGGAGTGACATTGGTGGTCGAGACGGGCAATGGGACGATGGTCAATTCCAATGCCACGGCGCGTATGTTGATCGACGCGCTGGATGCAAAAGATGTGCTGAAGGTGCTTTGGGATCCTGCGAACAACTGTTGGTGCCACGAGCTTGCCTATCCCGATGGGTATGCATCAGTGCGCGGCGGCTATCTGGGCCATGTCCATATCAAGGATGTCCAAGTGGACACCCCGCGCGCCATGCTGGAGGTCTGCGAGATGGGCAAGGGCCAGTTGGGCCCCTTGTTTGGCGCGATGGCAGGCGCGCTGCGGGCGGATCGCTATGACGGTGTGATCTCGCTTGAAAGCGTGTATCACCCAGGCAATGGCAATTTCGAGGATGGCTTTCGCGCGTCTATCAATCGGTTCAAGGCTGAGTTTGGCTGAGCCGCTTGCGTTCCCAGGCCAGCCACTTATGTCAGTGCGACTGCAAAGAGGACGCCCATGACCGACCTAACCCCGCGCGAGATCGTCTCGGAGCTTGATCGTTTTATCATCGGCCAGGACCCGGCCAAGCGGGCCGTGGCTGTTGCCTTGCGCAATCGCTGGCGCCGGCTGCAACTGTCCGATGACATGCGCGAGGAGGTGTTTCCCAAAAACATCCTGATGATCGGCCCCACCGGCGTGGGCAAGACCGAGATCTCGCGCCGGTTGGCGAAGCTGGCCCGCGCACCGTTCTTGAAGGTGGAGGCCACGAAGTTCACCGAAGTGGGCTATGTCGGGCGGGATGTGGAACAAATCATCCGCGACCTTGTGGATGCTGCCATTGTGATGGTGCGCGAACATATGCGCGAGGATGTGAAAGCCAAGGCTCATCAGGCGGCTGAGGATCGGGTTCTGACCGCGCTCGCCGGCGAAGGGGCACGCGAGCAAACCAAAGATATGCTGCGCAAGAAGCTGCGCGACGGTCTGCTGGATGACAAAGAGATCGAGTTGGAGATGGCCGACACCTCCAACCCCATGGCGATGATGGGTATCCCCGGCCAGCCCGGTGGGGATCAGATGATGAACCTGGGAGAGTTGTTTGGAAAAGCCATGGGCGGGCGGACCAAACGCAAAAAGATGCGGGTGGCTGACAGCTATGCCGTACTGATCGATGAAGAAGCCGACAAATTGTTGGACACGGATACCGTGACCCAAGAGGCGCTGCGCGCGGTGGAACAATCGGGCATCGTGTTCCTTGACGAGATCGACAAGGTCTGTGCGAAGTCCGACGCGCGCGGGGCCGATGTCAGCCGCGAAGGGGTGCAGCGTGACCTGCTGCCGCTGATCGAAGGGACGACCGTGTCCACTAAGCATGGGCCGGTGAAGACAGATCATATCCTCTTTATCGCCTCGGGCGCGTTTCACATCGCCAAGCCCTCAGATCTGTTGCCTGAGCTTCAGGGCCGCCTGCCGATCCGGGTAGAGTTGCGCGATCTGACCGAAGCGGATTTTGTGCGCATCCTGACCGAAACCGACAACGCCCTAACCCGGCAATATACCGCGTTGATGCAGACCGAAGGAGTGGAGGTCAGCTTTGACCAAGACGGGATCGAGGCGTTGGCGCGCATCGCGGCCGACGTAAACCGGACGGTCGAAAACTTAGGCGCGCGTAGGCTTTATACCGTGATGGAAAAGGTGTTCGAAGAGCTGAGCTTTACCGCCCCCGATCGCTCGGGCGAAAGCGTGCGCATTGACGCGGATGCTGTGGAACACGCGGTGGGCGATCTCAGCCGCTCGGCCGATCTTTCACGTTATGTGTTGTGAGCGGTGAAGGGCCTTAGGACCGCCACGATTCCCATGCTAGGGTTGATTAAACCCACACGACCAAAATGGTGCCGCTTATGAAGAAAGTCATTCTTTGCGCTCTCCTGGCTGGAAGCCTGGGGGGCCTTGCATTTGCCCAGTCAAAGACTGCTGTAAAGTCAGCGGTGGATCAGGCCCTTGCGCGCCTCGCCAGTGCGGGTGCGGCGGTTGAGTATGTCTCGGCGGAGTTGCAAGCGGACGGCTCGGTCCTGCTGAGCGGGGTCACCATCGCCTCGGAAGATGGCGAGGCAACGTTGAGTGCGGAATATATCGAAGGCGTGCCAGGGGAAGAGGAAGGGTATGTCACCCTAAACTTCCCGCCCGAGATGTTGGTGACGCTGGTCCCTGACAATGACGAGACGTTGACCTATCAGATGGCCATTCGGTCCGAAGGGTTTTCCTATACCGGCAATCTGGGTGACGCCGAAGCCGCGCAGATGGATGGGTCGATCGAAGCGCAAACCTTGCAGGTGCAGGGGCTTACGGCGAACCATCCGGTGCTGAACTTGCTGGACATCACCAACACTGGCGTGTCGTTCGAAGTGTCCGGTGATGAGGCGGCAGAGATGTTCTCGCTCAGCGGAACGATCGATCTTCTGTCCGGCGAGTATTCCTATGAGATGGGCGAGGCGAACCAATCCGCGTCGGCGGACTTCTCGGTCGATGGAATGTCTATGGCGTTTGAAAGCGCGGGCAATTTCGACACTCTGGCCGAGGATTTCGATGCCTTTCTAGAGGCAGGCGGCGGGTTTGATCTAGTGATGGCGTTCGGCCCGTCTGTCGGCTCGTCCGTGAACCGCAGCCCGGAATTTTCCGTGGAAGTGAAT
>JBCBNR010000411.1:0-2702 GCA_039821665.1 Pseudomonadota bacterium | reverse complement strand
GACGCAACTTGCTTACGTGGAAGCCCGTTGGTCAAAGCTATCCGAACCGCTTCAGCGTGGAACTCTGGTGTACGTTGTGGTGATGCCATGTCGTTTCTCCTTTGTGGCAAAATACCAAGTCAAAGGAGCGGCACGAGAGCGTGACAGGTCCATACTTCGTGAAGACCTGTGGACCGGGAGATCGATCGGAGAACTCTTCGAGCAAACAAGGGTCGCACCAAACGGGCACGCCTTTACCTTGCTTTGGGCGGAGCTACCTGGCGAAGACGATTGTAGCGGGCTGCGCAAACTAGACATGCCACGGTTCAGGTAAGCAGCCGTCCACCCCTTTGCAGGGTCGAAAACGCGTTGCCTGTTTTGAAGCGATGCGCTCCCTGATACATCGCGCGTTTTCCCTGTTTTGTCGTGCGGATTTCCCTGTTATTCAACAACTGGGAAATCGGTGATAACACGCTGATATTACGTGTACTTTGGCGAACAAAACTGACCAAACCGCCCGCAAACGACGGATAACTCATCAAATACCCTTTTAATTCCCTGTAAATCAGCGAATTGCAGCCCAGACTAGATCGCCGCAGACTGCGTGCACAGCCAGTTATCCAATCAAGCCAGACAGGTAAGCAGAGTATGCCCCCTTAGGGGCCCTCGCCCCCGTTGCTAGGAATGGGCCGAGGGGATTTCAGCGCGCAACGTCAGCGGATATGGCGATGGACCTGCCTTACGTGAGGGCGCTGAGGGTGGTGATCAGCTCGCGCATGAACCGGGCCGAGGCGACAGGCAAGGTGCGCCCGCGAAGCTGCCCCAGCAGCAGATTGCCGGGGGCCACATCGACGACGCTTAAGGGCCGCGAGACGATGTCCGGGGTCTGCCCATAATCCAGGCCAATGGGGAACTGAAAGCTTATCATATCCTCCCACTCCACATAGTGGCACATGAAGTCAAAGCTTTCGGACTCGATCAGCGGGTTGAGTTGCGTTGAAACATGGCGCCGCGCCGCGGTTTCCAACAATACACGCACCGCGAATTTTTCAGACGGGGCCACATGGGAATAGCGCAGCGCGTCGCGCAATCGGATCTCTGCATGCCCTGCTAAGGGATGGTCCGCGCGCATCACCACATGGATCGGTTGGGCAATCGCACACACCACTTCGAAATCGACCATTGTGCGCGGCTCGAACACCAGTGCTATGTCGCTGGCAAATTCCGACAATTCGCGCTCTGCCTCCACCCGGTCGCGGGCATTGACCGAGAAGGTGACGCCCGGATGGTCCGTCCGATAGCGCGCAATCTCGCGAGGCAGGAAATAGGGCAGCAACGCTTGGGAACAAGCGATCGAGACATGCCCCCGGCGCACCCCCGACAAATCCGAGACCTGGGATTTGAGCCGCGCGAAATCTGACCGGTGCGCACGGATATGGTGCAACAGCAACTCGCCCGCCGGGTTCAAACGCACGCCCCGGGGCAAACGCTCGAAAATCTCATACCCGAACTCATCTTCGAACCGGTTGATCCGCCGGTTCAAGGCCGAGGCGGTGATGTTCATATCTTCCGAGGCTTTGCGGATGGATCCTGCCCGGATCACCCCTTCGATGAACTCGAAATCCTTTAAGTGTCGCATGACCCCTCCAAGCGATGCAAATTATGCACCGGTTTTGTGAATTTATAGCATTTGTTTTATCGCTTGTGTCGCCTGATCGTGGGTCCGAGCAACAGGGGGCCGCAGGATGGGCATAAATCCGACAGGATACGACGCGTGAGCGGGGACCTTCCGCTGACCCTGCCCGCCTTGCGACAAGCCTATGGGGCCGGACACGCCCCAGGGGATGTGATCGCCCAGGTCTATGCCCGCATCGAGGCCGTGGCCGACCCCAACATTTTTCTGTGCCTCTTCGATCAGGCTGAGCTGATGGCCCAGGCCCAGGCGCTTGGCGCCTACGATCCCTCGCGCCCGCTTTGGGGTGTGCCCTTTGTGGTCAAAGACAACATCGATATTGCGGGCAAACCCACCACAGCCGCTTGCCCGGCCTTTGCCTACACGGCTGAGGCCACCGCTTTTGTGGTCAAGCGTTTGCAAGACGCGGGCGCGCTGCTGATCGGAAAGGCCAATTTGGACCAGTTCGCCACCGGGCTTGTGGGTATGCGCACGCCCTATGGGGCGCCCAAGAATGCGCTAGACCCGACGCTGGTGCCGGGTGGGTCGTCCTCCGGCTCGGCGGTGGCTGTGGCCCATGGCATTGCCAGCTTTTCGCTCGGCACGGACACGGCAGGCTCTGGCCGGGTGCCGGCAG
Organism: Pseudomonadota bacterium; assembly: GCA_039821665.1. Classification (GTDB taxonomy): domain Bacteria; phylum Pseudomonadota; class Alphaproteobacteria; order Rhodobacterales; family Rhodobacteraceae; genus CANLSM01. The sequence continues at coordinate 414 of JBCBNR010000411.1, read as the reverse complement.
CGCTTAACAACATCGTCGGGTTGAAGCCCACATTGGGCGCGCTGTCCGCCACCGGCGTGGTGCCCGCGTGCCGCACGCTCGACACCCTGTCGGTGTTCGCGCTGACCGTGGCCGATGCCTACGACGTCTTGTCAGCCGCCGCCGGGCACGACCCGGCGGACAGCTATTCGAAACCGGTCAGCACACCTGCGCTGGTCGCCCCGTCCCCGAACGTCACCCTTGGCGTCCCCTCGAAAGCAAGTCTGAGGTTCGACGGGGACAGCGCCCAAGCGCAGGCCTTCGACGACACCCTGTCGCGCCTGTCCGTGGCAGGCGCCACACTGGCCGAGATCGACTTTACCCCGTTCTACAACATCGCCGAGATGCTGTACGATGGGGCCTGGGTGGCCGAACGCTTCGTGGCAACCGAGGCGC
>JBCBNR010000410.1:0-2708 GCA_039821665.1 Pseudomonadota bacterium | reverse complement strand
TGATCTGATTTTCGAGTTGCTTCTTTTCCTTCTCGCTGAGCTTGCCTTCGGAGATCTTCTTGGCGAGTTGCCGCATGATGTCTTCGGCTTTTCCGAAGTCCCCTTTCGCGATTGACTTCGCGGCCTCCTTGGCGGGGCCCTCACCGCCCAAGGTCACGAAATCCTCAAAAGCAATGGTTTCGGCGCGGATAAAGCCACGCTCGAAATCCCCGTGGATCACACCCGCGGCCTGAGGGGCTTTGGTGCCTTGAGCTATCGTCCAGGCGCGCGCTTCTTTGGGGCCGACCGTGAAGTAGGTCTGCAGGCCCAAAAGACCGTAACCGGCGGAAATTAGCCGATCGAGGCCCGCCTCCTCCAGCCCCAATTCTTCCAAGAATTCGGCCCTCTCGGCCTCGTCCAGCTGGGCGATCTCTTCTTCGATGGCCGCCGAGATCACAACCGATGCAGCCCCCTGCTCGGCCGCCATGTCGGCCACCGCTTTGGCATGTGCGTTGCCCGTGGCCGCGTTCTCTTCCTCCACGTTGCACACAAAAAGCACGGGCTTCGTGGTGAGAAGCTGCAAGCCTGCCCAGGCCTTCGCCTCGTCCTCTGCCACCTCGACGCTGCGCGCCGGCAAGCCGTTTTCAAGCGCCTCTTGCGCGCGCGACAGCAAAGCGTCGGCCAAGACCGCCTCCTTGTCGCCCCCTTTGATTTTGCGCACCAGGCCCGCCCGACGCTTCTCGATGCTCTCCAAATCCGCGAGCATCAGCTCTGTCTCAATGGTTTGCGCGTCTTCCACGGGGTTCACGCGCCCATCCACATGGGTCACGTCGTCATCCTCAAAGCAGCGCAGCACGTGGGCAATGGCGTCACATTCGCGGATATTGGCCAGAAACTGGTTGCCCAAGCCTTCGCCCCTTGGATGCACCTTTCACAAGGCCCGCGATGTCCACAAACGTCATGCGCGCCGGGATCACCTGTTTGGAACTGGCGATGTCGGCCAGACGCTGCAGGCGCGCATCCGGAACCGAGACCTCGCCCACGTTCGGCTCGATCGTGCAAAACGGAAAGTTCGCCGCCTGGGCGGCCGCCGTGCGGGTCAGCGCGTTAAAAAGGGTGGATTTGCCCACATTCGGCAAGCCCACGATACCGGTCTTAAAGCCCATTGGCCCCTCGCATGTGATGTTGCGCGCTATCTACGGGCCGCTTGGGTGTAGGGTCAAGGCAAGGCCGGCCTTGCATGTCCGCGCGCACCCGCACTAGTCTTATGAGATTAACCTTATGTATCGCGTGCCTGCCCCCGAACGAAAGCGTCTGTTGGAATGTCTAGATTTGTGGTCCTGTCTGACCTCCACATTGTGCCCAAAGGTGATTTAAGCCACGCGCTGGACACGGCGGAGCGATTGGAAATGGCGGTGCAGCACATCAATGCGCACCATGCCGATGCTGCCTTTTGTCTGTTACTCGGCGACCTGGCTGACGAGGGTGATGCCGCGTCTTACGCGCGCATGCGCGAGATCATAGCCGACCTAAACATTCCTGTGCATTTGACCTTGGGCAATCACGATGATCGCCCTTGTTTCTTGGATGTCTTCGGCTCGGAGTATGCCCATGAAAGCACAGGCTGCTTGGATTTTGGGTTGGATTTGGACGAGACGCGGATCTTGGTGCTGGACACGTCCGAGCCGGGCCTGACCGCGGGTCGGTTGAGCGACGCACAACTTGAATGGTTTAAGGCCGAATTGGCCGCAGCCCGGGGCCGCCCGATCCTGGTGGCGCTGCACCATGCGATCACCGCACTCGGCGTGCCCACGGATTTCATCAACCTTGAAGAGCCCGAGCGTTTTATCGAGGCGGCCCGGGCGGGCGGCGTGCGCATGGTGATCTCGGGCCATGTGCATATGTCCACCGCCGGTGTGGTGGGGGGCGTGCCCTTCACGACCATTGCCGGATGTCACTATAACATCTTTCCGCAAATGGGCGGCGACATCGCCACTGTCCCACGCTTTGATGGGCCTGGACAGTTGGGCAATGTGCTGCTGGGCAAGGATGGCATCGTCGTTCACCACGAGACGTTCTTTGACCGCCATGTGCGCCAACCTGCCCCGCTGCACGCCTGGTCAACCTAGGGCGCTGGGAGACTTGAAGCGGGCGCGTCGGACCCGTGCGGCTTGGGTCAGCGTGGTTTGGGCACGCGGGCCTAGGCCTTTGGGGCTGGTGCTGGTTTTGCCGTTGGTGTTGGCGGCCTGCGACGAGCCCTTGCCGCCCACACGACAGGTCGAGCCGGAGCTGGCGAGCTTCGTGATCGCGTTCTTGGAGACGATACAGCCCCCGTCGATCGCGGAGAACTTGGAATATTGCGGCTATCTGGGGCTAGACCCTGCGGGAGACTGGATCGCCACGCCGCCCGTTGAGGGTACTGTGGACAGTTGCCTCGTTCCGAATTGGCCCAGCGAAATGACGGTCGTTGCCTCCTACCATTCCCATGCAGGGTTTGACACGGACAGCGACAGCGAGGTCCCCTCCACGGACGATCTGCTCGCGGATATCGAGGAGGGTGTGGACGGCTTTGTATCGACCCCTGGCGGACGGGTGTGGTTCTTGGACCATGAGGCGCAAACCGCAACACAGCTTTGTCCGCTTGACTGTGTGCTGAGTGATCCGGCTTTCATCGAAGGCGATGAAGGGGTGATCGCGCCCAGCTATACCCTCAAAGAGCTGCGCGCGAG
>JBCBNR010000409.1:0-2733 GCA_039821665.1 Pseudomonadota bacterium | reverse complement strand
GCCGCTGGCCAACACCTGTAAAGGCGAGCGATGGCGGGCTGAGCCTGGGTGGTCGCGCGGTGGCGCTGACCCATGAGGCCCGGATCGAGGATCTGCCGTTGCGCGCGCTGGGGGTGGAGATGGTGATCGACTGCACCGGCACGTTCAAGACAACCGAATTGGTGCAGCCCTATTACGAGGCGGGGGTGGCAAAGGTGCTGGTCTCGGCCCCGGTTAAAACCGCGCCCGCGCTGAACCTAGTCTATGGCATCAATCACGACCTATACGATCCCGCCGAGCACCACCTGGTAACAGCGGCCAGTTGCACCACCAATTGCCTGGCCCCCGTGGTCAAGGTTCTGCAAGAAGAGATCGGGATCAAGCACGGCTCCATCACCACGATCCACGATGCGACCAACACCCAAACCATCGTGGACCGGCCCGCCAAGGACACGCGGCGCGCACGCTCTGCGCTCAACGCGATGATCCCGACGACCACAGGATCCGCCACCGCGATCACGCTGATCTATCCCCAGCTTAAGGGCAAGTTGAACGGCCACGCGGTGCGGGTGCCGCTGCTGAACGGGTCGCTGACCGATTGTGTGTTCGAGTTGGCGCGCGAGACCAGCGCGCAAGAACTCAACGAGCTGTTTCAAACATGGGCCGACGGACCGCTTAAGGGCGTTCTGGGGTTAGAGATGCGCCCGCTTGTGTCAGCCGATTACCGGGGCGACCCGCGCTCGGCCATCATCGATGGGCTGTCGACCATGGTGACCGGCGGCACCCAGGCCAAAATCTATGCTTGGTATGACAATGAGTGGGGCTATACCTGCCGCATGGCCGACCTGGCGCGGATGATTGCGGCATGACCTTGGTGGAGCGGTCGAACCCTCTGGGTGCGTACATCGCGGTCACTGCGGCCTATTGGGCCTTTATGCTCAGCGATGGTGCGTTGCGCATGTTGGTGCTGCTGCATTTCCACACCCTTGGATTTTCGCCCCTACAGCTGGCCTATCTGTTCTTACTCTATGAAGTGATGGGCGTGATCACCAATCTCAGCGCGGGCTGGCTGGCGGATCGGTTCGGGCTTACCATGACCCTCTATACGGGGCTTGGGCTGCAGGTGGCGGCCCTGCTTGCGCTGAGCCAGTTGGACCCGGGCTGGGCGGTGGGCGCTTCGGTGGTGTTTGTGATGGCGGTTCAGGGCCTCTCCGGCGTGGCGAAGGACCTGGCCAAGATGAGCTCCAAAAGTGCGGTCAAGCTGCTGGCCCCGGCTGAGGGTGGCAGCCTCTTTCGCTGGGTGGCCCTGCTGACCGGCTCGAAAAACGCGGTCAAGGGCCTGGGTTTCTTGCTGGGGGCGGCGCTGCTGGCGCTCGCGGGCTTTCAGGCGGCGGTGCTGGCCATGGCCGCTGTCTTAGCTGTGATTTTGGTCTCGGTTGCGTTGTTCATGCCTGCGGGCCTGCCACGCGGCAAGAAGGGCACGCCGTTCCAAGCCATCTTCTCGAAGGATGCGCGCATCAATGCGCTGTCCCTTGCACGGATGTTTTTGTTCGGGGCGCGGGACACTTGGTTTGTGGTCGGCATCCCCATCACGTTTTACGCGGTCTTGTCCGACGGCACGGTGGAGGGCAACCGGACCGCGTTCTTTTTGATCGGCACGTTCATGGCGCTGTGGATCATCCTTTATGGCGCTGTTCAGGCGTCTGCGCCCAAGCTTTTGGGGCAGACGCAGCGAGAGGCGCCTGCGCGCGCGGCCAGGGTATGGGCGGTCGGGCTTGCGATCATCCCCTTTGCACTCGCGCTGGTCAGTTGGATCCTGGGCCCATCTCAAGCGCTCGCGGGGGTTCTGGCCTTTGGATTGCTGCTCTTCGGCGTGGTGTTTGCCATCAACTCTGCCCTCCACTCCTATCTGATCCTTGCCTTTTCGAAGGCAGAGCGGGTGACGCTGGACGTGGGCTTTTACTACATGTCGAACGCGATGGGTCGGCTGCTGGGCACGCTGCTGTCCGGCCTGACAATTCAGTTTGGGGGCCCCGTCTGGGGGGTCGGGCTGTGCCTGGCGGTGTCCTCAGCGATGGTCGCAGGGTCAGCCTGGGCGATGAGGCGTGTGCCAGAACCCTGAGGCACGGGACCACCTTAAAAAACAAAACCCGGCTGGCAGTACTTGCCAGCCGGGCCGCGTCCCACTGCAGCGGGACGACGGTCTTGTGCCCCCACAAGACCCCTTGTGCACAGGCTCAACACACACACAGTGCCCGCGCGAAACTCTTCCCGCGGTCACGGCTTTCCCAAGATGCTCGATGTTCGAGAGGTTGGGGGCACACTGCTGCGGTGCCAAAGGTATGTCCTATTTCCAGCAAGCGCACCAGAATGTGCAAAAATGCATCGCTATAAATACGAGTAAAAATTAAGTATATACTGCAATAAACTATAATATATGCTAAAAAATTTATAAAAAATCCAAAAGTTAATTAATTTGTATATTACTTAATCCCTGTTTGGTTGACTTAGTCTGAAATTTTCAGATTTAACTTTAGATTATAGTGCGACATGGAGGCAATTATAAAAAATTTTCCCGTTTTAGACTTTTGTATAGTCGCCTGTTCTTTTGCCTTATATGGAAAAAAGAGAACTTTAAGCCAATGCGCTGGTTGCGTCGTGCTGTTCCGTCTCGCCTATCAACAGAAACGCCTCGGGCGTGCGCGCCGTGGTGCATTTATGCAGCGGCGTTGTCGCAGTGAGGGTACGCACATC
>JBCBNR010000408.1:0-2736 GCA_039821665.1 Pseudomonadota bacterium | reverse complement strand
AGCCACGCCAATTTCGTGTTGCCCCGGTTTGACACACCGGCGCAGGACCATAACCCCACCCCACGCGCAGCCCACCCAGCCCATGAATTTTCGAAAACGTGCGGGTCATCACGACGTTGTCGCGCGCCTCCACCAGGGCAGCGCCGCCATCATAGCCTGGCACATACTCCGCATAGGCCCCGTCGAGCACCAAAAGGCAGCTGTCTGGCACACCATCCGCCAGGCGGGTCAGGGCCTGCGCGCCCAACATGGTGCCCGTGGGATTGTTGGGATTGGCCAGAAAAATCAGGCGCGTGGTGTCGGTGATGGCAGCCAGAATGGCATCCACGTCCGCTGTGCGCTGCTGCTCGGGCACAGCGATCGGGGTGGCCCCGGCAGCGCGGGCAACGATGGGATAGATCGAAAACCCATGCTCGGTATAGAGCACCTGCGTACCCGGACCCGCATAGGCATAGCTTAGAAACGACAGGATCTCGTCCGATCCCGCGCCACAGATGATCCGCTCTGCCTCCAACGCTTCGACCTGGGCAATGGCGCTGCGCAAGTCCAGATGGCCACTGTCTGGATAGACATGCAAATGCTCGGCCGCGTCTCGCACAGCCTGAGCCGCATTGGGACTGGGGCCATAGGGGTTTTCATTGGCCGACAGCTTGGTGATCTGGTTCTGAGCAGCACCCGCAATCGTGCCTTCGCCGCTGACATAGGGCGTGATCTCAAGGATGCCGGGTTGCGGCGTGATGGGTGGCATGGTGTGTGTTCCTAAAGACAAGCTGGTCCTACCCCAGTGGGCAGGGCTTGGGAAGCGTCCCAAGGGCGCACCGGGCCTGCGCACCCCTCCAACGCGCCGGGCACCAGGGACAGGCCCAAGACGCGCTTGGGGTTGGTGGGCGGTGGAAACTCTAACCTGGGCTGCGGCTCGAAGCCAAAGCGCGCATAATAGGGCGCGTCCCCCACCAGCAGCACCCGCGCCCAGCCAGCCTGGGCTGCGGCCTGCAAACCGGTGCGCATCAGGATGCCCCCCAGCCCCTCGCCCTGCCGGGTGGGATGGACGGCAATGGGCCCCAGCAACAGCCCCGGCGCGCCCTCGGCACCAATGCGGATCGGCCAAAAGCGCACTGCGCCGCCGATCACATCGAACTCGTCGCGCGCGATGTGAGAGAGGCCAGGCACCGCCCCAACACCGTCGCGCAGCCGATAGGACGACAGCGCCGTGCGCCCGGGGGCAAAGGCTGTGTCAAACAGCCATTCCACCTCGTCGGTGTCATCTGGGGTTTCTGGAAGAAGGCGGAACATGGGGGTCCCTGGCGAGCACGGGAATGGGGATCACAGGCGAAAAAATGCGCTTAGTGCGATCGGTATCGTCTCGTCTGTGCCATATCCAGCCCTCATGCCTCGACTTCCCGTTAGCACCCGGGTAGGGCGGGGGCAAATGCAAAACGAGGCCAACAGGGGGCGCCCATGTTCTACCGACCCGGACTTGACGACCATGGCTTGCCCCACAATCCCTTTAAGGCCATGGTCTCACCCCGGCCCATTGGCTGGATCTCCACCCTCGATGGCCAGGGGCGCGCGAACCTTGCACCCTATTCGTTTTTCAACGCTTTGGCCGATGCACCACCGATGGTGATGTTCTCCAACACCGGCGCCAAACCGGATCGGGACGGCGCCAAGGACAGTGTCGTCAACATTCGTGAAACGGGGGAGTTTGTGGCCAACATCGTCTCGCATGCGCTCAAAGATGCGATGAATGCATCCTCAGCCGGGTATGATGCTGGCGTGGACGAGTTCGAGATGGCTGGCCTGGAAAAAGCCGCCTGCCAGGTGGTCGCCCCTCCGCGTGTGGCAAGTGCGCCGGGCGCGTTCGAGTGCAAGCTGTGGCAGGTGATCGATCTGCCAGGGGCGCATAATGTCATGGTCATCGGCGAGGTGGTGGGCGTGCATATCGACGACGCCGTCCTGAAGGATGGGATCTTCGATGTGCTGGCCTATTCGCCACTGGCGCGACTGGGGTACCGGGACTATGCGGCGGTGACGGACCTGTTTTCGCTCAGCCGTCCGGGACAGACGTAAACCTGCAGATCCTATGGCCCGCCTTTGGCAAGGGGCATCGGGGCGCACCGGGCGCCCCGATATTGGCACTTAGTCGGCGGTCAGCAGCGGGGGTTTTTTGGTGGTCAAACGCGGCGCGCCTGCCTCCTCGATCTCCAGCTCGATCTTGCCGTCTTTCACACCGATGCGTACCACACCGCCCTTGGCGAGCTTGCCGAACAGCAGCTCCTCGGCCAGGGGCTTTTTGATGTGCTCCTGGATCACGCGGCCCAAGGGGCGCGCGCCCATACGGTCGTCATAGCCTTCATCCGCCAACCATTCCGCCGCAGGGCGGGTCAGTTCCAGATGCACATTGCGGTCCATCAATTGGGCCTCAAGCTGAAGCACGAACTTCTCGACCACCTGCAAGATCACCTCTTTGGGCAGGGCGCCGAAGGAGATAATCGCGTCGAGCCGGTTGCGGAACTCTGGCGTGAACTGACGCTCGATCGCGGCGGTATCCTCGCCCTCGCGGGTGGTGCGACCGAACCCCATGGCGTTTTTGGCCAGCTCAGAGGCGCCTGCGTTCGACGTCATGATCAGCACCACGTTGCGGAAATCCACCGTGCGCCCGTTATGGTCGGTCAGTTTGCCGTGGTCCATGACCTGCAACAGGATGTTGTAGACATCCGGGTGCGCCTTTTCCAT
>JBCBNR010000407.1:0-2741 GCA_039821665.1 Pseudomonadota bacterium | reverse complement strand
CAAAAACTGTGATTGTTTTCACAGGTACCCTCAGGCTATTTCCAAAAGGGTTAAGGTAATCCTAAAGCGTGAGCCTGGATCGGGAGGTCATGACAGCTTTCGTGTTTGAAACCTGCGGGGACATTCGATGTGCGCCGGGGCTGCTCGATGCCCTGGACGAAGATTTGTGCACCCGGCTTGGCCCCCGTGTTCTGCTGGTCACAGATGGTGGTGTGCGTGCGGCTGGCTTGACCCAAGGGGTCGAGCGCAGCCTGCGCGCCCGGTCCGAGTTGGCCGTCTTTGATGGGGTCGAGGCGGATCCTTCGCTCTCAACCGTTCAAGCCGCGTGTGCGATGGCGCGCGAGATCGGCGCTACCGGTGTGATTGCCGTGGGCGGTGGCTCGCCCATGGATGTAGCGAAGGTGGTGGCCCTGCTGCTGGGGTCCGACCAAAAGATCGATGGGATGTGGGGTGTGCGCCAGGCCAGTGGCCCCCGCGTGCCCCTTGTGCTCGCGCCGACCACCGCTGGAACCGGGTCCGAGGTGACGCCCGTTGCCATCATCACGGTGGGTGCGGATGAAAAGCGCGGTGTGGTCTCGCCCCATTGCTTGCCGGATGTGGCCCTTCTCGACCCACGCGCCACCCTGGGCCTGCCGTGCGCCACCACAGCGGCCACGGGGATTGATGCGATGGTGCACGCGATCGAGGCCTATACCTCGCGCGCCGCCAACGCCAACCCGATCAGCCGTGGCCTTGCCTGCCAGGCGTTGACGCTTTTGGGCGCGCATATTCATCGCGCGGTGGAGGTCCCGCAGGATATAGAGGCGCGCACGGGCATGTTGCTGGGCTCGATGTTGGCAGGGCAAGCCTTTGCCAATGCACCCGTGGCTGCGGTGCATGCGTTGGCCTATCCCATCGGCGGTCGGTTTCATGTGCCACATGGTCTGTCGAACGCATTGGTTCTGGCCGAGGTGATGCGCTTCAATCTTGCTTCCGCGCGGGACGAATATGCCGCCCTCGCCCCCCATGCTTTTGCCCATTTGCACGGGCAATCCAACCTGGCGGAGCGGTTCATCGAAGCGCTTGCCGACCTGTCGCCCGCCTTTGGCCTGCCCACCCGATTGCGCGCGCTCGATATCCCACACGCGGCCTGCGCCGAGATGGCCGCCGCCGCAATGGGCCAGACGCGGCTGTTGGTCAACAACCCCAGGCCCGTGGTCGAGGCGGATGCGCGCGCGATTTACGAGGCGGTTTGGTGAGCGCGGTTTCCCTGGTGCACCGGGCGGTGGGCGCGCCTGAGTTGCCGCCCTTGGTGATTGCCCACGGGCTGTTTGGGTCGGGCCGCAATTGGGGGGCTGTGGCAAAGCGCTTGAGCGCCCGTCGCCACGTGATCTCGGTCGATATGCGCAACCACGCGCAATCACCCTGGTCCGAGGATCACAGCTATGGCGCGATGGCCGCGGATTTGGCCCAGGTGATCGACGGGCTGGGTGGCCCGGTGGAGGTTTTGGGCCATTCCATGGGGGGCAAGGCGGCGATGGTTCTGGCGGCCCATCATCCTCACCTCGTGCGGCATCTGATTGTGGTTGATATCGCGCCCGTGGCCTATGCCCATACACAACTTCCGCTGATCGACGCGATGGAGGCCCTAGATCTGTCCCATGTGACCCGGCGCAGCGACGCGGACAGCGCCCTGGCCGAGCGTATCGAGGATGCGCAGGTTCGCGCCTTTCTTTTGCAAAGTTTGGAGGTTGCGGACGGCCTCGCGCGGTGGCGACTTAATCTGTCAGCTTTGCGCACAAACATGCCGTCGATTTTGTCGTTCCCAGCCGATTGTCCCATGATCGGGGGCAAGGTGTCCGTTCTTTATGGGGCACGGTCCTATTATTTGGACAGCGCAGGTCGCGCAGCCTTTGCCCGGTTGTGCCCGTCCGCCGCCTATCACGAGGTCAGCGCGGCGGGTCATTGGGTTCATGCCGAAAACCCGGTCGGGTTCGACCAGGTTTTGCAATCGGTGCTGGACTGATCAAATCCGCTCTAAGGCCAGGGCGATGCCCTGCCCGCCGCCGATGCACATGGTCACCAACGCCAGTTTGCCGCCCGTCCGATGCAACTCGTAAAGCGCTTTGAGGGTTATGATGGCCCCCGTAGCGCCAACCGGATGACCCAGGGCGATGGCCCCGCCATTGGGGTTCACCTTTTCGGGATCAAGGCCCAGGCTCTTGGTGACTGCGCAGGCTTGTGCGGCAAAAGCCTCGTTGCTTTCGATCACATCAAAATCCGCCGCGTTCAGGCCGGTGCGTGTCAAAAGCGCTTGCACCGCTGGGATCGGGCCAATGCCCATGACCTCAGGGCGGACACCCGCATGGGCATAGCCCAAAACGCGCGCTTTGGGCGTAAGACCTCCGGCGGAGGCCGCATCCTCGCGGGCGAGCACCAGGGCCGCCGCACCGTCATTGATGCCAGACGCGTTGCCGGCCGTGACCGAGCCGTCTTTGACAAACACCGGACGCAAAGCCGCCAATTGCTCTGCATTGGTTGCTTTGGGATGCTCATCGCGGGCAAACGGGATCTCGTCGCGTTTCTTGCGGACCATAACCGGGACGATTTGGCTGTCGAAATGCCCCGCCTCGATCGCGGCTGCGGCGCGGGTCTGAGAGGTCAGGGCAAAGCTGTCTTGCGCGTCGCGGCTGATCCCATGCTCGTTGGCCACATTCTCGGCCGTGACCCCCATATGCCCGGTGCCAAAGGGGCAGTTGAGC
>JBCBNR010000406.1:0-2748 GCA_039821665.1 Pseudomonadota bacterium | reverse complement strand
GGCCGAACTGATCCGGGCCAAGTTGGGCCGCATCGCAGGCGCGCTGTTTACCTTGCTGACGGTGATGAAGGGCCTTCCACTGACCTATTCCAAGGATATGCAAGAGGACAAAGAACCCGTGTTTGAGGCCGCAGACACCCTGATGCTGTCCCTGGCCGCGATGACAGGCATGGTGCGCGACCTCACTGCGAACCGCACGGCGCTTGCCCAGGCTGCGGGCACGGGCCACGCCACCGCCACGGACCTGGCCGATTGGCTGGTGCGCAGACTGGGCTTGCCGTTTCGCGAGGCCCATCATGTCACGGGCACCCTGGTCGCCCTGGCAGAGCGTCAGGCCTGTGTCCTCTCCGACCTCGCCTTGGACGAGATGCAAAGCGTCCATGCCGGCATCACCGACGAGGTCTACAGCGTTCTGACGGTAGAGGCATCGGTGGCCTCGCGCACTTCCTACGGGGGCACGGCCTCGGCGCAAGTGCGCGCACAAATCGCCCGTTGGCGCGACAGGCTTGCGGCCCGATGATGCGCGCCGCCTGTTTTGTGCTGCTCCTGTCCGCCTGCGGCCTCAAGGACGATCCCTTGCCGGTAGAGGCGACCCGCGCCCTTTCACTTTTGCAAAAATATCCAAATCCGACCCAATCCCAGGGCGGCCCCTTGACTGCGGCGCGCCTCGGCCAACATGGCGCCTCAACCCTAGGAGAGCTGCCATGACCCCCTTGCGTCTGACCTATCTTGCCTTGACCATCATAGGCTCGGTGCTGCCGATGTTCTATTTCGTCAAATGGTTCAATGAAAACACCTGGTCGCTGGGCGCGATGATCGAGGCGTGGAACGTCAATGCGGCCACCACAGGCCTGACCTATGATTTGACGATCGCCGCGATTGCGTTGACGGTTTTCATCATTGCCGAATGCCGCGCCCGCCACGACCGTTTGTCGCTGATCGCCATCCCAACGATCTATTGCATCGGCGTCTCGTGCGGCCTACCCCTCTACCTCTTTTTGCGCTCTCGCCCGAGGACCTGACCCCCAGCATGGACCACTTTGCCTATCAAAACGGCGTTTTGTGCGCCGAAGACGTGCCCTTGAGCGAGATTGCAGCCCAAGTGGGCACGCCGGTCTATGTCTACTCCACTGCCACCCTGACCCGCCATTTTCAAGTGTTCGAGGAGGCTTTGGCGGGCATGGACCATCTGATTTGCTATGCCATGAAAGCCAATTCTAACCTCGCAGTGGTCAAACTGTTGGGGGAACTGGGCGCTGGCATGGATGTGGTCTCAGGCGGCGAGTATGCCCGCGCGGTGGCTGCCGGCGTGCCCAGCGATCGGATCGTATTTTCGGGCGTGGGCAAAACCGCTGACGAGATGCGCCAGGCCCTGACGGGCGGCATTCGCCAATTCAATGTGGAAAGCGCGCCCGAGCTTGCACAACTCAGCGCTGTCGCCAGCGAGCTGGGCACGACCGCCCCCATCACCTTGCGCGTGAACCCGGATGTGGATGCGAAAACGCATGCGAAAATCGCCACGGGCAAGGCTGAGAACAAGTTTGGCGTGCCCCTCGGGGACGCCCCATCCCTCTATGCCCATGCGGCTCAACTGCCCGGGATCCAAGTGGTGGGGGTGGATGTGCATATCGGCAGCCAATTGACCGATCTTGCACCGTACGAGGCGGCCTACAGCTTGCTGGCCGATCTGGTCACCCAGTTGCGCGCCGACGGCCATACCATCGAGCGGATCGATCTGGGCGGCGGCCTTGGCATCCCATACGTCCAAGACAACGCGACACCGCCTGCCCCGCGAGAGTATGGCCAGATCGTACGGCGCACTGTGGGCCATCTGGGTTGCGAGATCGAGATCGAGCCGGGCCGTCTGATCGCGGGCAATGCGGGCATCCTTCTGTCCCAGGTGATTTACGTCAAACAGGGTGCTGATCGGCAATTCTTGATCCTGGACGCGGCCATGAATGACCTCATTCGCCCGGCCATGTATGACGCCTGGCACGATGTTGTGCCGGTGCGAGAGCCTGCCCCGGGGGTCGAGCGGGTGGCCTATGACATCGTAGGTCCCGTTTGCGAATCGGGGGACACCTTCGCCAAGGGGCGCCTTTTGCCGGAATTTCAGGCAGGTGCGCTTGCCGCCTTCCGCTCGGCCGGTGCGTATGGGGCGGTGATGGCGTCGGAGTACAATTCGCGCCCCCTGATCCCAGAGGTTTTGGTCAAGGGCGATCACTTTGCCGTCGTTAGACCCAGACCAACCTTTGACGAAATGCTCGCGCGCGATACACTTCCGTCTTGGATGACTTGATCGGGCGCACCCTGTCTGTGGGTTGAGACGCGCGGCACGGACGGCGGAACGGACAGTGGCAGAGCACCCTTTGCAGGACCCGAACACACGCACGCAGGCCATATCGGCCCCCCAGGTGGAGATTGACGCCGCCAAGGCCCGGCTGCGCGGGCGGATCCAGCGCACGCGCTGGGCGCTTGCCGCCGAACGGCTGGCCCGGGCCCTCTGGCCCTTGGCCAGCGTTGCCCTCGTGCTTTATGCGGCTTACGCGTTCGGGCTTGCCCATATGCTCGCCCGTCCGGGTCTGATCGTGGCCGGTCTGCTGTGTGCCCTTGCGCTGGGAGCCGCCGCCATTTGGGGCCTGCGCCAATTGTCCTGGCCCACCCTGGCGGACGCGCGGGCGCGCCTTGATGCGGCCTTGCCTGGCACCCCCCTTCAAACCCTGGATGATGAAATCGCCGTGGGCCGCG
>JBCBNR010000405.1:0-2753 GCA_039821665.1 Pseudomonadota bacterium | reverse complement strand
AATCGCCCACCCCATGCTCGGGCGCACCCCCCAAATCGCGGGCCACGGCAAAGCCAAGCCCGGCCGAGATCGAGGTGGAGGAGTGGGCCGCCCCAAATGGGTCATAGGGGCTCTCGGCGCGCTTGGTAAAGCCCGACAGGCCGCCACCCTGGCGCAGGGTGCGGATGCGGTCGCGCCTGCCTGTCAAGATCTTGTGGGGATAGCATTGGTGGCTGACATCCCAGATCAACTTGTCCCGGGGCGTGTCGAACACCGCATGAATCGCCACGGTCAGTTCCACCACGCCCAAACCTGCGCCCAGGTGGCCGCCGGTCTCAGACACCGCCGCAATCGTCTCGGCCCGCAATTCGCGGGCCACCTGCTCCAACTCCCGGTCCGACAGGGCCTTGAGGTCCGCCGGTTGGGCAATTCGGTCCAAAAGCGGGGTGCTGGGGCGGTCGGTCATCTGACCTGTCCTTCCTTCTCCGCGCAGGCGCGAGGTCAGGCGCTGCGGGTGATCACAAATCTCGCGGCACGGCGCAACTCCGACGCGGCCGCCCCGTATGGGTCAAGCGCGCTGCACGCACGCTCCACGAGGAATGCGGCCTTTTCCTGGGCGCCTTCAAGGCCCAACAGTGACACAAAGGTCGCTTTTCCGGCCTGGGCATCCTTGCCCACCGCTTTGCCGGTCAGCTCCGCATCTCCCGTGGCGTCCAAAATGTCGTCTTGGATCTGGAAGGCAAGGCCCACATCCGCGGCATAACGGATCAGCGCATCCGCGTTGGATTTGCCCAAGATCGCCCCGGCCTCTAACGAAAAGCCGATCAGCGCCCCGGTCTTGAGGGCCTGAAGTGTGGTGATCTGTTCCAAACTCAAAGGGCTCGCCGCACTTTGCGCGGCAATATCCAAGGCTTGCCCGCCCACCATGCCAGCCACGCCCGAGGCCTCGGCCAAGCGCTGCACAAGCTTGATGCGCACATTGGCATCCGGCGAGGTCTGTGCGCTGGTCAGAACCTCGAAGGCGAGGCTTTGCAACGCATCCCCCGCCAAGATCGCGGTGGCGTCATCCCATTTCTTATGAACCGTGGGCTTGCCGCGCCTGGTGTCGTCGTCGTCCATCGCTGGCAAATCATCATGGATCAGGCTGTAGGCATGGATCATCTCCACCGCCGCGGCCACCCGCACCGACTGGGGCTGTCTGATCCCGAACATCGCGGCGGTTTCGATCACGAAAAACGCCCGCAACCGCTTGCCCCCACCCAAGGTGGCATAGCGCATCGCTTGCTCCACCACGAGGTCGGGCTTGGGCAGTAACCTCTCCAACGCGTCTTCTGTCGCCGTTGCCGCCTGGCTGAGGGCAGCATGGAAGGTCAGGGTTTCGGTGTCGGTCAGGGCAAGTGTCATAGAACGATTCTAATCGGCCCGGGCGACCGGGGCAATGCACCGCGCCAAGCTTGCGCCCCTACAGGCACAGTGCAGGCCAAAGTGATGCAGATTTGCGTCCCCCCAACCGGGGGCCTTGGCCCTCTAGGCGATGTCCACCGGCTTTGCGCCCACCGCTGTGCCATCGGCGCCCAGGGTGATCTGCGCGACCTTCTCCTCGGCATCCTTAAGCTTGGCCTCGCAATGGGCCTTAAGGGCTGCACCCCGTTCATACAGGGTGATGCTGTCCTCCAAAGGCGCCTGGCCGCTTTCCAATTGAGCCACCACATCCTCCAGCGCGGCCATGGCCGCCTCGAAACTCATCTGGGCAATCTCGTCACTCATGCGCTGGCTCTCCTCAAAGCGTCCACATGGGCGCGTGCGCACGCCCCCAAGGCTGGCAGATCGTATCCGCCTTCGAGGACCGAGACAACGCGCCCCTCGCAATGCTCTGCGGCAAGCGCGCACAGCGCCTCGGTCGCCCATTCGAAATCCGCCACCTCCAGATTGAGGTTGGCCAACGGGTCCGCACGGTGCGCATCGAACCCGGCCGAGATGAACAGCATCTGTGGTGCGAACGCCTCCACCGCGGGCAACACGTCGCGCTCCATCACCTTTCGAAAGGCCAGTCCATCCGCGCCCGAGGGCAAAGGGCAATTCAAGATATTGCCATGGGCCCCGCGCTCATGGGGTGCCCCCGTGCCGGGGTAAAGCGGGCTTTGATGGGTGGAGGCGAAGAACGCCCGCCCCTCATCCCACAACAAATCTTGTGTTCCATTGCCGTGATGCACGTCGAAATCCACCACCGCCACCCGCTCCAGCCCGTGGCGCGCCAGGGCATGCTTGGCCCCGATCGCCACATTGCCGAAAAAGCAAACTCCCATGGGCGTCTCAGCCTCCGCATGGTGGCCGGGCGGGCGCATGGCGCAAAACGCGTTTTGCGCCTCGCCGGCCATCACCAGGTTCACCGCCTTGATCACAGCGCCTGCGGCCCGCAACACCCCTTCGCGGCTGGTAGCCGACAGGAACGTATCGGGATCCAAGGCCGCCATGCCGTCCTGGGGGATCTTGGCCAGGATCGCCTCGAAATACCCCGGCGGATGGGCCAGTTCCACATCTCGGGCGGTTGCCTCCGGCGGCTCCACCCGCAGCACGTCAACCCCGTCCAACGCGTCCAGGACCGAGGCCAAGCGCGCCACCTGCTCGGGATGGCCCGGCGGGGTCACATGGTTCAAACCGGAAGGGTGGCTAAGAAGGGCAGTGGTCATATCGTCATCCTGATCGCGTCGCTCAGACCTGCCACAGGCCCTTGCGCTTGCGCAAGCTCAGTCCGCCACCACAAAGGACAAGAC
>JBCBNR010000404.1:0-2756 GCA_039821665.1 Pseudomonadota bacterium | reverse complement strand
AGATGGGGCAGAGGCGGTGTTTTTGTCCTGCACCAACCTGCGCACCCTACCCCATCTCCCGCCACCTCATGGGCGGCTTGCGCCAAAGAGTTGGGGGCA
This sequence comes from Pseudomonadota bacterium, assembly GCA_039821665.1. GTDB lineage: Bacteria > Pseudomonadota > Alphaproteobacteria > Rhodobacterales > Rhodobacteraceae > CANLSM01. Next base: position 2,657 of record JBCBNR010000404.1, on the reverse strand, counting down.
ATGCGCGCCACATGCGCTTCTTGCGCCTCGCCGAAGGTCAGCGCGCGGGCAACCGAAAACCCGGCCGCTACAAACGCGTCTTCCACCGGTTGGGCGATGTCAGGCGTATAGGGCGAAACCAGACCGATCCGCCCCACCCCCAAGGCCTGTAAGGCGGCGATGGCCGCACTAAGCGGGTTGGTGACATGGGCGGTGGCGCATTCGGCCGCGACCAGGCGCTGCACCTCTTGCGGCCCGATCAGGGTGGTCCCGGACGTGCAGCCATAGGCGACCGCGTCATAGGCAGGCAGGGGCGGCAGAAGGGCTGTGGCCTGGGGCAAATCTTTGCCCATTTGCGCAATGCTCTCGGGCGTCAAGGTTTGCGCAGACGGCACGCGGCTGACGTAAAGCGCTGTGCGCGGGTCCACGAACACCTGGCGCAACTCGTTCTCCAAGGTCTCGTCGGTCTGCAGTGCGATCAGACCGAGGCAGCCCATGGAATAGGGCGTGTCCACAAGGGTGTAGGGGCGGCTCATAGGGGGATTACCTCCATCTCTGGGGCAGCGCGAGGGCTGAGCAACTCGGCCCCGTCGGCGCGTAGCACGATGTTTTCTTCATGCACCAGCAGCTTCCCTGGGCGCGTCTGTGCACTGGGCTCTAGGGTCAGCACCATGCCCGCGCGCAGCTCGGTCTGGTCAAGGGGGGTAAAGGATGGCCATTCGGTCAAAGTGATCCCCAGCCCGTGGCCCAGCCGCCCGCCACCGGGTTGTGCCCCACGCGCCACCAGACCTTCGGCCAGGATGCGGTGCACGTCGCAGGCGCGCAGGCCCGGTTGCAGGGCGGCAAGGGCCTCGTCTGTCGCCTCGAAAAGCGCTTTGTGCGTGCGTTCCACGCAGGCGCTTGGTGGGTCGATCGCAAAATTCCGGTCAAAGTCGCAGAAATAGCCGTCCTTCACAGCACCTGTGTCGAGCATCAGCACATCGCCAGACCGCAAGGGCTGTGGCCCTGCGGGCGCGATGATGTCGCCATAGCCTTCGGGACCCGCCGCACTCGCCAAATAGCTGACCCAATCCGCACCGGAGTGCAAAAGCGCGGCTTGATAGCCGCGCGCCACCGCATCCAACCGGGGTGCGGCGCGCACCAGGTCAGGGACCTGCGCGAACGCCTTGGCTGCAAGTGCGCAGGTGGCCTTGATGCGGGCGATCTCCCCGTCCGATTTGATCTCGCGCACCCGTTCCACGGTATGGGTGGCATCGATGATCCGCCGCGCACCAAGGCTTTGCGTCACCCGCCCCCAATCGGCCAAGGGCATGCGAAGATGCGTCTCCAACCCCATGGGCAGGCCGAGCGTGCCGGCTGCTGGCACCGCTGCGCGCAAAGCCTCGCTGAGCAGACTGACCCCGTCATCTGTGGGATGGGGGGCGTCCCAGGTCAGGATGTCGTCCGTGAACCCCTCCGCCATTAAGGGCGCACCAATGCTGGGGATCACCGTCCGCGGGCCCTTGCCTGCGGGCAGAATGACGAACCAGGGGCGCGCTGGGCTTTCCCAAAAGCGTGTTAGAAAGCCGGTGACATAAAAGATATCGGCAGGGGTGGTCAGCAGCAGCGCGTCGATTCCGTCTGCGTGCATGTGCCCATGAAGGGCGCTGCACCGCCGCTCGAACTCCGCCCTTGGGAAACCTGCGATCACTCCGGACCCTCGCTGAGGATGACCATCACCCGTGCCTGTTTCGGCATCCCGTCCAACCCAGCCAAGAGGGCCGCCAATCCAGCAGCACCAGACGGGGTGGACGCCAGATCATGGGATGCGGCCAGATCCGTGCCCGCCTGCGCCTCGGCCTCGGACAGGGTGACAAACCTATCCGCGTCGCGCGACAGGTGGGCCAGCGCGACAAGCGAGGGGGTTTTGCAATCAAGCCTGCCCATGGCAGACACAGGCCCTTGGGTGGTCACCGGCTTGCCTGCGGCAATGCTGGCGTGCAGGGCTGGCGCTGCCTCAGGCTCCACCACCCAAATTTCGGGCGCGTCCCCCCAAGCGTGGCGCAGATGGGCCGCGACCCCGGCCGCCAAGCCCCCGACGCCCGCTTGCAACAGAACATGGCTGGGCGGCGCTTGTAGCTGAGCGACAGCCTCGGCGGCAAGCTGCATATACCCTTCCATCACCGCAAGGGCGGGGGAGACGTATCCTTCCCACGTGCTGTCAGACAAAAGCGACCAACCTTCGCGTGCCGCATCGGCGGCGGCGGTGTCCATCGCCTCTTCATAAATGGCACCGGCGCGGGTGACCTCAGCCCCGATGCCCCGCAGCCGCTGGGCAAACGCCTCGGGCACGCTGTTCGCCAGGTAAATGATGGCTTGCGCGCCAAAAAGCCGGGCACCCGCGGCCACCGAGAGGCCGTGATTGCCCGCACTCGCGGTCACATATGTCTCTCCAGCCAACGCCTTCGACAGATCGGCTTTGCCATCTTGGGGCCCACCCCGGGCGGCGGCATCCCTGGCGATCTTATAGGCCGCCCCCAGCGCTTTGAAGCTGCCCAAGCCCATGCGCCCCCGCTCGTCCTTGATGTAAAGGGCAGCGACCCCTGCCGCGTGCGCCAGCCCCGGGTGGTCCACCAAGGGTGTGGGCGCATGCTTTGGGCAATGTGCGAGCAATGCCGCAACACCTTTTGCCGGACTAC
>JBCBNR010000403.1:0-2761 GCA_039821665.1 Pseudomonadota bacterium | reverse complement strand
GCATGATCCCGACTTCGCCGTGATGGATTTGAACGACGCGGCCCTGTTCGAGAAGCGGTATCGGCGTCACACCGAACGCTCTGGCCTGAATTTTGACGACCACAAAGCGCTCGTCAAACGGGTCTGGTCGCGCCGTCCTGAGGTGGTGGAGACCCTCAAAGGCGTGGCGGACAAGGCGCGCGCCAAGGGCATTCCCATGCTCAGCCATGATGACACCCAAGCGCAGACCAGGGCGTTTTACCACGATCTGGGGGCAACCACGTCCGAGTTTCCCATGACCATGGGCCCGGTGGACCAGGCCCGCGCTGCAGGTGACATGATCATCTTTGGCGCACCCAATGCGGTGCGCGGCGGCAGCCATATCGGCTCGCTCGGGGCCGCGGAGATGGTCGAGGCGGGGCTGTGCGATATGCTGGCCTCAGACTATTACTACCCCGCGATGCTGGCGGCGGTGGACAGGCTGGACCGGGAGAAGCGGGCAGACAGACTGTCCTTGTGGTCCTTGATCTCATCCGGCCCCGCACGCGCCATGGGTTTGAGCGATCGGGGCGAGGTGGCCATAGGCAAACGCGCGGATCTGGTGTTGTTGGATTGGCCCGGTGGGCAGACACCCGCGGTGCAAGGCACCTGGGTCGCGGGCCGCTGCGCCTATCGCGCACGCCCTGCCGGGGCCGTGTGACGGGAATAGGGTCGTGAAAACCGCATCCTAGGACGGGTGCAGGCAAGGAGGTCCCGCCCAAAACCAAGACCCGACCTAACACCGCCTCCCTCTTCGCCCATGCGCGACGCTTGGGGGCAAGGGTCGGGTCGAGCGGTGCAGGCCGGGGCCGCCCTGACCCGCCCACAGGGGTCAAAAAGCCGCTGTCCTGCCCCCCAGATCTCTAAAGCTTTCAGGTGCACCGCATAGGATAGAGGTGCCTTGCCGCACCCGCGTGAGCGGCCTATGTCACTCCTGTAAAGATCGCACACTCAGATCGAAAGTGCCTTATCGACCAGCGCCTGCTTCGTCGGGTATTGCGAAACATCGACGCCTTGCTCGGTCAAAGCCTCTCTGAGATCCCGCTCGCTCAATGCTTCGACCGTTTCATTCGTCAGCTTCATGAAATTGATCCGACGTTTAAGCGGCGGGTTCGTTTCACCGAAAATGTGCCGGTCCTCAAAGGCAAACTCATCAGCATATTTGCTCATGAAATGGGTCAGGAAAGTATTGATGCTGATGCGCACACGTGGATCATCCGTCATCAAATCGGTCGATGTGTCCAATGTCTCGCGCATCAAAGTGACCCATCGCTCAGCGCCTTTGTCGTTCATCAGCGCCATTGCATTGTGCGTGTGATGAAAGCTCAGCCGGAATTCTCCGCCATGGTAATACGGGCCGCCGCCCATCACATCGACCCACATGGAGGCTTGAGTGCGGATGTGGTGATTTAGCGGGCCGACCTGTTCGAAAACAGATGTAAACCAGGGCTCATCCTTAAAGACGCGTTCGTAGAACCGCTGAACGATGCCGACGATAGGCTCCTGTCCGAGCACCGAAAAAAGCTGCCAGAACTGGATCGGCTTCGTCCTGTCGCCTGGAGCGGTAAGGGACACAACCTCGGCCATCCGGTAGGCATCTACCGGCAACAGGTCTTTCTCGATCGCCGCCTCAATAAAGGCCTGCTGGGTCTTTTCGCTCATGTATCCATGGCGGGTGGGGAACTTGGGCAGGTCAATATGCGTCATGACAAGATCTCCTTGCGGGCTCCGTTGGCGATATTGTGGCCGTGGTGGAGCCGCTCTTCATTGCAGTGTCGCGGTATGCGCGCTATCTAAAATCGAGGGATATAAACAACAAGTACGGTCCTAAAGGATACCGCTATGAAACGTGTCGAACCAGATGAGACCTGCATCATTGAGCCGCTCGTCGAGGCGATCTCGGGAAAATGGAAACTGTTGATAATCTATTGGCTGGCGCAGGACATCATGCGTTTCAATCAGCTGCAACGAAGCCTTGGCAGGATTACCCATCGCACACTGACGCGCCAACTCAGCGAGCTGATAGAAGATGGATTTGTCGCCCGCAAAGACTTCAAAACGATCCCACCCCATGTGGAATATAGCCTGACGTCTTTAGGTCAAAGTTTGATACCGCTCCTCCAGACAATGCACGAATGGTCGGAAACGAACGGCGGCAAGTTCGGAGCCTAAAATGGTAACTGCGAGCCAAAAGCGCCAAGTGCTGCAAACCGTACGAGCGGATGAAACTCGGCGTCTGATCTGTGCCGCAATCCGCACGAACGGCCGCAACGTCCGCTACAAGGCGGCATCGGATTTTACGATTGCGCGGCATTTTTTCGCACTGCGAGCGCACGCAGCGTGAAATGCGAATTCACAAGTTGACCTCAAAGCTGACGTTCTCACCAGAACGGGACACCATCCTTTGCTGTGGCGGGTCCCGTGCGCTTTTACGTACCTCGAAGGGACGCAGGGGTAGCGCGCCCACGGCCCTGTGCCACGGACTGCTCGGTCACAGGGCGCCTGCTTGGGGCGGGCTGCGCGTTACTCGGGTGGTGCGTCGAGCACCGCTTTGGCTGCGCGAAAGCACTCCAACCCCTGGGGCACGCCGCAATAGATCGCGATCACGTGGATGATGGCGCGGATCTCCTCGGGTGTGACCCCGTTGTTGATCGCGCCCCGGCAATGCAATTCCCACTCGCGCATTTTGCCCAAAGCCCCGATCATTGCGAGGTTCATCATCGAGCGGGTTTTCGCATCGATC
>JBCBNR010000402.1:0-2765 GCA_039821665.1 Pseudomonadota bacterium | reverse complement strand
CACCAGCGAAGCCTTTAGCCAAAGGCAAGCCGCTGATCGTATCCAGAGTCGCGGTGCTGTCGGACTTTGTGCAAGAGGGCAAAACCGCCCGTGTTTTTGAAAAAGCAGTTTGGACGCCTTGATGGAAACACCAGACCAAGTCGTGCGCGATCCAGAACCAAGGGCACACCTGCAAAGTGCAGGGCACAGATTTTCGCAACAGCAGCACGCATGGCGCGCCGTTTGTCATAATGCGCTGCAACCTACGTCCCACGACGTGGCGCAATGACCGAACTTGCGCAACCGATACACCCTGTGGAACCCTATCCCTTGTCACTCGGTGGTGACAATCCTTTCGACACCCCTTAGATAGCACCGAACTGGCAGGGGTTGGGTGATGCCCCAAGGCCATGATGTTGCGACAAAGGACATGCCGTGTCTCAACCCAACGGTCACACACTAAGGTCAACCGCGCGCCCGTCGGCCGAGCATATGGAGGACCTGGCCCAGCGTTATCCGGCGGTGCCGACATTGCGTCGCCTGCTGGCCGAAAACGCAAAGGTGCACGCGCCTTGGTATTTTGCCGCGTTTGCTTTGATGGCCATCACCGCCGGGGCGACCGCTGGCACCGCCTGGGTGATCAAAGATGTGATCAACGAGATTTTCATCGAGCAGCAGATCGACATGGTCCTGCCGATTGCGTTGACGATCGTGGCGATATTTACGGTCAAGGGGATCTCCAGCTACGGCACATCCGTGATCCTCGCGCGCACCAGCGCAAAGGTGCTCGCGGGGTTGAAAAAGAAGATCATCGGCAAGGTTCTGGCCCAGGGCGTGGCTTTCTTTGACCGCATGGCCACGGGCGAGATCACCGCGCGCTTTAATCAAAACGCATCAGCGGCCCGGCAGGCGATCACGCAGATTTTGCAGCAAGGCTTGCGCGACGCGATGACCCTGGTTGCCCTGGGCACAGTCATGGTGCTGCAAGACCCTGTGCTCTCGCTGATTTCTGTGCTGATCGTCCCGCCTGCCTTGCTGGGGTTGGGGTGGATCGGCCAGCGCGTGCGCGGCCTTGCCCGATTGGAGTTTCAGTCCGTCTCCAAAATCATGCAATTGGTCACCGAAAGCGTGCGCGGGGTGCGGATCATCAAGGCCTTCAATCTGGAGACCGCCCGCCGCCACGAGATCGAAGAGGCCATCGAAGAGGTCGAGCAGCGTACCCTGCAAGTCTCGCGCTACAACGCCATCACCCTGCCCCTTGCCGACAGCCTAGGGGGGATCGGCATTGCGTTGATCGTGATTTACGGGGGCTACGCTGTGATCGGGCAAGGGGGGGATGCTGGCGCGTTCTTCTCGTTCATCACAGCTTTTTTGATGGCGTATGAGCCCGCAACCCGCTTGGGCAAGCTGAACGTGGCCCTGCAGCGCAGCTTGATCGGTGTGCGCTTGATGTTCGAGCTTTTGGACGAACCGCTGAGCCTTCAGAACGCAAAAGGCGCAAAAGACCTTGAGGTCCCGAACGGGGCCATACGGTTCGAAAATGTGGGCTTTTCCTATCTGGACACCCCGGCGCTGAGCGGTCTGGACTTGGACATTCGCGCCGGTGAGTTCATGGCCATTGTGGGGCCCTCCGGGGCCGGCAAATCGACCCTATTCAACATGCTGACCCGCTTCTACGACCCTCAGCACGGGGCGATCACAATTGATGGTCAAGACATTGCGAGCGTAACTTTGACGAGCCTGCGCGACAGCATCGCGGTCGTCACCCAGGACCCTTATCTTTTTTCTGGCACGATCCGCGAAAACATTATGATGGGCGATCAGACCGCCTCGGCGGAGATGTTCGACACGGTGGTGAAAGCCGCGCGGGTCAGCGAGTTTTGCGACGCGATGCCCGAAGGGTTTGACGCCGAAGTGGGTGAAGGTGGCGCGCGCCTCTCGGGGGGACAGCGTCAGCGGGTGGCCATCGCGCGCGCAATGCTGCGAGACGCCCCGATCCTGCTGTTGGACGAGGCGACCTCCGCCCTCGATTCCGAATCCGAGGCGAAGGTGCAACAAGCCCTGGAAGAGCTGCGCAAAGGCCGCACCGCCCTGGTCATCGCCCATCGCCTGTCCACCGTGCGCAATGCGGATCGGGTGGCCGTGATCAAAGACGGCCGTGTGGAAGAGATCGGAACCCATGCGGACTTGCTGGCGAAATCGGGCGTGTTCCGCGCGCTGCACGATTTTCAGTTCAAGCCAGCGACCAAGGCGAGCGCCCAGAAAACCGCTGTTTGAGGGCGCGCACTGGGGTCAAGCCCGTGTTTATGCCCGTGATCAGGCCCCTGTCTCATCGTCCTGAGGCTCGCGCCAACGCGCCCCCTCCACCCGCGCCAGCACCAAGGTGAAGATATCCCGCGCGCCCGCATCCAACAAAACCTCTGCACATGCGCCCAGGGTGGCGCCAGTGGTCATCACATCATCCACCAACAGCACGCGGGCTCCGCTGAGCTGCGCGCGAGGGGCCTGAGGCCCAAGCGCGAAAGCGCCGTCAACGGCCGCCTTACGCTCCACCCGGGAAAGACCGCGCATCGAGCCTGTGGCGCGGGTCCGGCGCAAAAGCCCTGGCAGGTGCGCCAACCCTTCGGCCCGTGCATAACCCCGGGCAAGCTCCGCTGCTTGGTTGAACCCCCGCCCCCAAAGCCGCCGCATGTGCAAGGGAACCGGCACCACCAAATCCGGCCGGCCGGGCAGCGTTGTCGCGGCCCGCTGCAGCCAAGTGGTAAAAGTGGGCACCAGATCCAAGC
>JBCBNR010000401.1:0-2769 GCA_039821665.1 Pseudomonadota bacterium | reverse complement strand
GCCTGCTGGGCCTGACGGGGCCGCTTTTTGGAGGTGCGTTTCTACGGCTGATTACAGGCTTTTTGGTCGGCGCAGGCTCGGCCGCACTTCTGCCGGGCCTGCGCCCGCTGATCGAGGAGCTTATGGTGCTTTATGCACCCGGCCTCTTGGGATCGGGCTAAGCGCCAGGTGCGGGGGCCGTCGGCGCGCTGATATCAAGCAGCACACCATCAGGGTCACGCAGGATCATCCGGCGTTGGCCATAAAACATATCTTGGGGCGGCTCCAACACGTCGGCGCCCAGCTCGGTCGCTTTGCGGTGGGCTTGATCGCAATCAGCCACCACAAAGGTCAAAAGCACGCCTTGGGCCGGGCCCAGCGCTTGGGCCGGTGTGATCGGGGAGGTCTGAGTCAAAAGGCCCAACTCGAAGCCGGGACGATCAGGGTCGGTCAGGATCACAAACCAGTCGGACGTGAAATGCTCTGTAAGCCCCAGAAGGGCTGTGTAGAACGCAACACTTTTGGGAAGATCGGTGCACAGAACGTTGGTAAAGGCTCGGTCTGCCATGGCATGCCATCAACTTGGGGTGGTGCTTTGCATCGAAGGTCGCTTAGCGAACTCGGCCTGCCAGGCTGCAAGGTCCGGTCGGCTCACGCGCCAATCCCGGGTGGGATGGCGGAAATCCAAATACTCCAAGGCACAGCCCGTGGCGATCTGGCCGATGTCGAGCGGGCCGGCAAGATGGGACATCCACCGCGCCTCTAGCGCATCCAGCGCGCGGGCGACCTTGGACCATTGCCCCTGGACCCAAGTGTCATCCTGCTTGTCTTCGGGCCGGCAGCGCGCCTCATAGACCATCAGCACAGCGGCATCCATGATGCCGTCCGCTGTGGCCAGCAGGGTCAGCGTCTCCCACTTGCGGGGGGCTGCGGGGTAAAGCTGCCCTCCGGCCAAATCGTCGAGATATTCTGTAATCACCCGACTGTCGTACAGCGTAGCCCCCCCGTCGCGCACCAGGGCGGGCAGTTTGGCCAGGGGGTTCTGCGCGGCCAGATCCGGGTTTGCCTTGATCGGTGTGCTGGCAGCGTCCACAACCTCGACCCGGTCCATCTGACCGGTTTCCAGCAGCACGACCTTGACCTTACGACCAAAGGGGGATGGGCCTGCGGTGAATAGCTTCATGTGGCGGAGTTCCTTTTGGGCAGCCGGGTCAGACCCGGCGAATGCGAATGCGGGTCAGCGCGGTTGCGTCTATTTCCAACCCCGGGCCGCCCGCGCTCAGTCGCACCGTGCGCTTGATCCGGGCAGAGCCATGGGCATTCGCCTCACCATCCTCGCGCTGGTGGGTCAGATCCACACCTTCGGGCGTGTCGTCGAGCGCCCGTTCACGCCAGACATGTTTGGGCGCGTTACGACTGGCCCGTCCCGAGTAATACGCAATGGCGGCAACCGCACCGATGCGGGCTGCGGTCCAGACGATGGGTGCAATCGGGGCTGGCATGGCGCTCTCCTGTGCTCGGAGGATAAGATAGGGCAGTTCGAGCGCAGGCAAAAGGGGTCAGGTGCCTTGATCCTCGGGAGGAGAGGCCATCAGGGCCGCCAATTGCGCAAGCTCTTGTCCCATACCGGTCGCCACCTGCGCCGAGGCCGCTTGCCGCACGGCATCCGGTTTGTTTTGGTTGAGCTTCCAGGTGCCCGTCACCTCGCGGATATCGAAGGCAACCGGCACGATCATGCGCTGCATCTTGGCCAGGGTCTCGGCCTGCATCTTGTCCTGGGTCCAGGCGGGTTTGGGGGCCAGTCGCGCCTCAAACTGGGCGGACAGAGCCCGGGAATGGGGCTCAAGATCCGTCTGAGGCAACCGGCGCAGGGTGCCGCGCAAATGCACAGCGATATAGTTCCACGTGGGCACCTGATCGGGCACATCGTACCAATCGGGCGAGACATAGCCGTCCGGCCCAGAGACCACCATCAGCGCCGGTTGCGCCGCGTCCAGCACGCGCAGGATCGGGTTGGAGCGGACGAGATGCGCCTCAAACCCATCGCCCACCTCGTTCAACACAAACGGGATATGCGCGGCAAGCGGCCCGTCCGGTCCACCCAAGGTCAGCACGCCAAAACTGCGCGCGCGCGCAAAGGCAAGGTTCTGGGCCAGCGATTGGCCGCGAAAGCTGGGATTTGGATGCATAGGCTAGACCTTCAACATGCTCGCGTCACATGCGGATGGGACCGCGGTGATCACCTGACCCACCCGTCCCGGCGTCGGCAAGCGCACCTGGGCAAAGCTTTCCGTCCGACCTTGATCCGGTTTTTCGAGCAGAATTTTTTGCGTCTTGCCAATTTGGCCGCGCAGATACGCCGCGACCCGACCGGCCCCCGCCGCCCGCAGCCGCGCCGCCCGCTCTTTGATCACCGGCCCAGCAACGGCAGGCATCCGCGCCGCAGGCGTTCCGGGACGCGCGGAATAGGGAAAGACATGCAGCCAGGTCAAACCACACTCGTTTAACAGGTCCAACGAGCGGTCGAACATGGCGTCCGTCTCCGTTGGGAAGCCCGCGATGATGTCCGCACCAAAAACGATATCGGGGCGCAGGCGCCGTGCCTCCTCGCAAAAGGCAATGGCATCGTCGCGCAAGTGCCGGCGCTTCATGCGCTTGAGGATCATGTCATCGCCTGCCTGTAAGCTGAGATGCAGATGGGGCATCAAACGCGGCTCGGTCGCAATGGCCTGCAGCAAAGCGGGGTCCACCTCGATGCTGTCGATGGAACTGATGCGCAGGCGGGCAAGG
>JBCBNR010000400.1:0-2778 GCA_039821665.1 Pseudomonadota bacterium | reverse complement strand
CCTGCGCGGCGGCCGACCGGACCGGCCATGCGATCCTCCATACGCTCTATGGCCAGTCGCTGAAGAACAACGCGGAGTTCTTCATCGAGTATTTCGCCATCGATCTGATCATGTCGGAGGATGGTGAATGCCAGGGCTTGCTGGCTTGGAAACTGGATGACGGCACGATCCATCGGTTCAACGCCAAGATGGTGGTGTTGGCGACGGGCGGCTATGGGCGCGCCTATTTCTCGGCTACCTCGGCGCACACGTGCACTGGCGATGGCGGTGGCATGGTCGCACGTCAGGCGCTGCCCCTGCAGGATATGGAGTTCGTGCAATTCCACCCCACCGGCATATACGGTGCCGGCTGTCTGATCACCGAAGGCGCACGTGGCGAGGGCGGGTATCTGACCAATTCGCAAGGCGAGCGGTTCATGGAACGCTACGCCCCCACCTACAAGGATCTCGCCAGCCGCGACGTGGTCTCTCGCTGCATGACGATGGAGATCCGCGAGGGGCGCGGTGTCGGCAAAAATGGTGACCACATCCATCTGCATCTGGACCATCTGCCCAAGGAGGCCCTGGCCGAGCGCTTGCCGGGTATTTCGGAAAGCGCGCGGATTTTCGCGGGCGTCGATGTCACCAAAGAGCCGATCCCGGTTCTGCCCACGGTTCACTATAATATGGGCGGTGTCCCAACCAATTACTGGGGCGAGGTGCTGACCCCGACCGAAGGCGACCAAGACCGTATCCAGCCTGGCCTGATGGCCGTGGGCGAGGCGGGGTGTGCGTCGGTCCATGGGGCCAACCGGCTGGGATCGAACTCGCTGATCGATCTGGTGGTGTTCGGTCGCGCCGCCGCCATCAAAGCTGGCGAAATTGTGGATCCAGGCGCAAAGAATCGCGACCTCAACACCGCCTCGATCGACCAGGCAATGGACCGCTTCGACAAGCTGCGCCACGCCAATGGGTCCACCGCAACGGCGGAATTGCGCCTGACCCTGCAAAAAGCGATGCAGGACGACGCCGCCGTGTTCCGCACCGACAAAACCCTCAAAGAGGGCTGCGAGAAAGTGTCGAACGTGGCCGCTGGGATGGCCGATATCTCGGTCAAGGACCGCTCGCTCGTCTGGAATTCGGATCTGATGGAGACCTTGGAATTGGACAATCTGATGCCCAATGCCTTGACCACGATCTATTCCGCCGAGGCCCGCAAGGAGAGCCGAGGGGCCCATGCGCAAGAAGATCACCCCAACCGGGATGACGAGACATGGCGCAAACATTCGCTGGCCTGGGTCGGCCCCCAAAACGATGTGCGCATGGGATATCGCGATGTCCATCTTGACCCTCTGACGGCAGAGACGGAAGGTGGCATCGACCTTGCAAAAATTGCCCCCAAAGCGCGGGTCTACTGACATAGGAGAGACCGATGCTGTTGCGCGTGATACCCTTGGCTGTCTGTGCCATCACCCTGACCGCCTGCGAAGAGGCCATGACAGAGGCCGCGACCGATACGGCCCCGCAAACCGCACAGGCGCAAGCTGAAGCTGCTGCGGCGGGCCCGGCTGCGGCGGCCCAGGACCTCAGCCCCCCGCCGGGCCTGACCGGTGAGGAACTGGTGATCTGGGGCGCTTTGAACGACACCGCCAAGGCGGATGCGAAAGCCTTCATCGCGGATGGCGGGACTTTTGCGGAGTTCTATGGCGGATGATCGCGCGCGCGCTTGCCTTGGTGATCCTTCTGGGCGCCTGTGCCGAGCGCGAGGCAGGCCCAAGCTTTGCCTCCGAGCGCGAGGCGGCGTGCTATGCGCAAGTGCAACAGGGCCTCGGTGCAGGGTTTGCACTGGTGCGTGATCCACGGGGGCGTTGGCAAGAGGTCTTGCAGCGCGACAGCTTTGTCGTCTCCACCCGGCCCTCTGAGGGGATGGTCACGTGCATGGCGGACGCGGACATAGGCCCCTTGCCGGCCCAAGACCAACCGCTGACCCTGACGCCCGCGCAGTTGGAGCTGTGGGAGACGCTGGACCAAGAGACACGCGCGCAGGCCTTTGCGCGCATCCAACAGGGCGAGGCCGTGGATGCGGTGCTTGCAAGCTTTAACACCTAACGCCCCGGACGACCCGAGGAGGACGGAGACGACATGGTAGAACTGGCATTGCCGAAGAACTCTCGCATGACGGTGGGCAAAACCTGGCCCAAGCCCGAGGGGGCAACCAATCTGCGCACCTTTAAGATCTATCGCTGGGATCCCGACACGGGCGAGAACCCGCGGGTGGACACCTATTTCGTCGATCTCGACACGTGCGGGCCAATGATGCTGGACGCGCTGATCAAGATCAAAAACGAGATCGACCCCACGCTGACCTTCCGACGCTCGTGCCGCGAGGGGATCTGCGGGTCCTGTGCGATGAACATCGACGGGATCAACACGCTGGCCTGCATCTATGGGCTAGATGAAGTGTCGGGGGATGTGAAGGTCTATCCATTGCCCCATATGCCCGTGGTCAAGGATCTGGTGCCGGACCTTACCCATTTCTATGCGCAACACGCCTCCATCATGCCCTGGTTGGAGACTAAGACCAACCGCCCTGCAGAGGAGTGGAAGCAGTCGATTGAGGACCGCAAAAAGCTCGACGGTTTGTATGAGTGTGTGATGTGCGCCTCGTGCTCCACCTCCTGCCCGTCCTATTGGTGGAACGGGGATCGGTATTTGGGCCCCGCGGCCCTGTTGCATGCCTATCGCTGGATCATCGACAGCCGGGACGAGGCCACGGGCGAGCGGTTGGACGAGTTGGAA
>JBCBNR010000399.1:0-2786 GCA_039821665.1 Pseudomonadota bacterium | reverse complement strand
CAAAGAGATGGAGATCGGGCGGTACTACCTCAAGCGCGGGCATTATGCGGCGGCCATCAACCGCTTCCGCGTGGTGGTGGAGGAGTTTCAAACCACAAGCCACACGCCTGAGGCGTTGCACCGCCTGGTCGAAAGTTATCTGTCTTTGGGTCTGGTCGAAGAGGCGCAAACCGCCGCTGCGATCCTGGGCTTCAACTACCAATCCTCCGATTGGTATCAAGACAGCTTCCGCCTGCTCGAAGGCCAAGAGCTTGCCCCGGAGGGGCGGGTGACCGGGTGGTTGGGTCGGATCTACCGGCAGGTGATCCAGGGCAAGTGGTTATAGCGCGGTCACGCCCATGCTGCGCGACCTAAGCATCCGCGACATTCTGTTGATCGACCGGCTCGACCTGGGGTTTGCCCCTGGGTTGAACGTGCTGACGGGCGAGACGGGCGCGGGCAAATCGATCCTGCTGGATGCGTTGGGCTTTGTGTTGGGCTGGCGGGGCCGGGCCGAGTTGGTCCGCGAAGGCGCAGTCGAAGGCGTGGTGGAGGCGGTGTTCGAGCTTGGCCCTGACCACCCCGCCCATGGCATCCTGGATGCGGCTGGCCTGCCCGGCGGGGACGAGTTGATCCTGCGCCGTATCAACACGCAAGATGGCCGCAAACGGGCGTTCGTGAACGACCGGCGCGCGGGCAGCGAGGTGCTGCGCGCCCTGTCAGACACGCTGGTCGAGTTGCATGGACAGCATGACGACAAGGGTCTGCTCGACCCCAAGCGCCACCGGGCGCTGTTGGACGCATTCGGCGGCTTGGACGAGGCTGTGAGCGCGCAGCGCGCCCTGTGGCGCGCGCAGACCTCCGCCATGCGCGCGGTCAAAACAGCACAAGACGCTTTGGCCGAGGCGGCGCGGGACGCTGATTTTCTGTCCCATGCGGTAGCGGAGCTGGACGCGCTCGATCCCCAACCGGGGGAGGAAGCGCAGCTTGACGCCGAGCGCCGCCTGATGCGCGCTGCCGGCCAGATCCGCGAAGAGGTGGACCGGGCCGCAAGCGCGCTGGGCGCGGAGGGGGCCGAGGGCCGGTTGCACGATGGCTTGCGCTGGCTCGAAGATGCGGCCGGGCGCGCGGATGGCGTGCTGGACGCCCCGATCGCCGCCCTGTCGCGCACCCTTGCCGAATTGGACGAGGCCACGCGCGGCATCCAGGCGGCCCAAGACCAACTGCGCCACGACCCCGCGGCGCTGGAGCGGGTGGAAGAAAGGCTCTTTGCCATCCGCGCGCTTGCCCGCAAACACAATGTTGCACCGGATGCGGTGCCCGATCTGGCTTTGGACCTGCGGGCGCGGCTCGAGACGCTCGATCAGGGCGAGGCGGGTCTTGCGCGGCTGCAGGCCGAGGCCGAGGCCGCCCGCCTTGCCTATGACACCGGCGCCCAGGCGCTCAGCACGGCCCGCCATGCCAGCGCCGCCAAACTGGATGCGGCCATGGCCAAAGAGCTTGCGCCGCTCAAGCTGGAACGGGCGGTCTTTGCCAGCAAAGTCACCCCAGCCGCGCAAGATCCAGGGCCTGAGGGGATCGACCGGGTGGTGTTCGAGGTGGCCACAAATCCCGGGGCCCCCGCAGGCCCGATCAACCGCATCGCCTCTGGCGGCGAGCTGTCGCGCTTCCTGCTTGCCCTCAAAGTGTGCCTGTCCGAGCAATCGGGCGGGGTCACCATGATCTTTGACGAGATCGACCGGGGCGTGGGCGGTGCCACGGCGGATGCGGTGGGGCGGCGCTTAGCCGATGTGGCAGCACGCGGCCAGGTGATCACGGTCACCCATTCGCCCCAGGTCGCGGCCTTAGGTGGGCACCATTGGCAGGTGGTCAAATCCGTCGAAGACGCGCAAACCCGCACGGATGTCCACGCCTTGGGCGAGGCAGAAAGGGTAGACGAATTGGCGCGCATGCTGGCAGGCGACCGGGTGACCGAGGAAGCCCGCGCCGCCGCCCGCGCCCTTTTGGCCGCCAGGTAGCCCCACGCGCTGGCCCCCGCCGCGCTCTTTCATTTTTGCAAAAATATCCCGGGGAGTCCCCGCCAGGGGGCGGGGCAGAGCCCCTGACCTCGCAGCAACGAAGTCTAAGAATGCTCTTCCTTTGCAAGGGCCGCAAGCGCACGGTTATAGGCCTTCAGCGCGTCGATATGGTAAAGCGCGCCCAGCAACGTCTCCGACCCGTCATCTTCGCGCGCAATCACCGGCAAGAACGCACTGCCCAACTGCTCGAACAGCGGCAGCGCCTGTTCCAACGTGTCCGCGCGGGTCAAAACGGCCCCTTGCTCCATCAACTCGAAGGCGGTTGTCTCAGACACACTGCGATCCCCACCCTGGGGATGCATAAGGTCACCCACCGAAAGGGTCGCTTGCAAATAGGCCTGGGGGCCCGCGGCCAGGTGCACCCCGCGCCGCTCCAACTGGGTAAGAAAGAACGAGCGGTCCATCAGGCGGGTGGACACTGCGATGGAAAGCGACACACAGACCATCACCGCAAGACCGGTTTGCCAATCGCCGGTCAGTTCAAACACAATCAGCGTGGTCGAGATGGGCGCGCCTAGGATCGAGGCTGCCACCCCTCCCATGCCCGCCAGCGCATAAAGACCGACGCTCCCCGACACCTCGGGGAAGATCGCGGTCGCCACCAGCACGACGACAGGGCCCGTGGGTAGCCGCAGCGCCGAGGCGCTGATCAGCGCACCGGCAAGCCCCGAGACGCCGCCGAAGAGGGCGCTCAGGCCAACGGTGGATCCAAGCCTCTTCGTCCACTGC
>JBCBNR010000398.1:0-2803 GCA_039821665.1 Pseudomonadota bacterium | reverse complement strand
CCGCGCGTGGGCCCCGCGCGTGTGGGGGGGGTCCCGCCCCCCTTTTCCCCTTCTGGCACCCCCCCACCCCCCCCCCCAACTTGGGGGGGGGGGGGGGGGGGGGGGGGGGGGGGGGGGGGGGGGCCAGTGATATGTTGTCGGTCACCCGGGCGGCGGGCAGGGCGGTGCTGACCGCCTTGAGTAATGCAAGGCGCGTCTCTTCGCCGTCGACCTCGCCGCTGAGCGCCAAGGTCAGGCCGCTGACGCTGACATCCACCGTGCCGCCACCCAGCGCGCTGACCGCCTCTCGCGCTTTGTCCAGGGCGTCGCGGGCTTGGGCCTTATGGGCGATCTCGACCGTGCGCACCATCCATGTGGCCACGGCATAGGACCCTGCGACCATCGCCAGGCCCAATCCAAAAAGAAGCGCTAAACGCGTCTGTTGCATGGCAGTTTCAACCCAAGGCGGTTTGGTCTGACGACGTGCAGGGCCTCGTTGTACCGGTGGGGGTCGAGACCATCAAGACAGAGTTGACCCCATTGCTGCCAGGGCAAAGCCCAGGGCCAAAATTAGGCCCGCATCCCGGTTGGATCGAAACAGGCCCCAGCACACCATCGGGTCATCGATATCAAGCTTGCGCATCTGCCAGTTGAGATGCCAGCCAAAGGCCCAGACCGTGCCCAAGCCGATCAAAAGCGCAATCGGGGATTGGTCCAAGGTCACATTGATCACCGCCCAAGACATCAGAAGGGTGGAGGCCACAAGAAAGGCCAGGAGCCAACGGCCGGTGTCCCGGTCAAACAGGCGTGCGGTGGATTTCACACCGATCAGCGCGTCATCCTCGCGGTCCTGGTGGGCGTAGATCGTGTCGTAAAACAGCGTCCAGCAAATGCCCGCGAGGTAGACGGCAAACGGGGCCAGGTGCAGCGCGTTGAAATGGGCTGCCCAGGCCACCAGCACACCCCAGTTGAAGGCAAGTCCCAAGAAGATTTGTGGCCACCAGGTAAAGCGCTTGGCATAGGGGTAGATCGCCACCAGCCCGAGCGAGGCAAGACCCAGCGCAATCGCCACCGGTGGGAAGGTCAGCAGGATCACGAGCGCCAAGAAGGACTGCACCACCATCCAAATCTTGGCCTGCGCCCGAGTGACCTGGCCCGAGGGCAGCGGGCGCGAGCGGGTGCGCGTAACCGCGGCATCGATGTCCTGATCCGCAAGATCGTTCCAGGTACAGCCAGCCCCGCGCATCAGAAACGCGCCCAGGGTGCACCCCAGCGCGATCCACAGATCATAGGCGGTGAATCCCTGGCCGTCCGCCATCGCGGCCAAGCCAAGCCCCCACAGGCAGGGCAACAGCAGCAGCCAGGTGCCCGCAGGCCGATCCGCGCGGCTTAGGCGCAGATAGGGCCGGGTGACGCTGGGGGCGAACCGGTCGACCCAGTTACGCTCGGTCGCATCGGCGACCCGCCCGCTGGCGTCGGCACTGGCGCCGGTGTTGGTGTTGCCATTGGGCTTGGCATTGGGGTTTGGATCGTGCGAAATCTGATCAGTCATGGAGGTCTTATGACAGATCAGCGCCCGAAGATCAGGGTATTTGTCGACGCAGCTTTGGGCCCCGGGCGCGAGGTGCCTTTGCACGACCAGGCCCATTATCTGGGCACGGTCATGCGCCTGAGCGCAGGCGATGAGGTGGCGCTGTTCAATGGCCGTGACGGGGAGTGGGCCGGTCGCTTGGCTGAGATGCGCAAACGCCAGGGCCTCGCCCATTGCGTGCGGCAAACCGCACCGCAGCGGGATCCCCCCGATCTGTGGCTGTGTTTCGCGCCCATCAAGAAGACCCGCACGGATTTCATTGTAGAAAAAGCGGCCGAGTTGGGGGCCGCGCGCATTCAACCGGTCTTTACCCAATTCACCAATTCCGAACGCTTGCGCGTGGATCGCCTGCAGGCCCATGCTGTGGAGGCGGCCGAGCAATGCGGCGGCACGTTCGTACCCGACGTAGCGCCGCCCTTGCGTTTTGCGTCCCTTCTGAACGCGTGGCCCACGGACCGATCCTTGTTGTTTTGCGATGAAACCCTGACGGCGCCCAGTGTCCAAGGGGCGCTTGGTGCAGGGCAACCTGGGCCTTGGGGCATTCTGGTGGGGCCAGAGGGGGGCTTTGCCCCTGAGGAGATAGAGCGTCTGCGCGCCCACCCCCGCTGCGTCCCGGTCACGTTGGGACCGCGTGTTTTGCGTGCAGACACAGCGGCTGTTGCGGCCCTGACCGCGTGGCAAATGCATTTGGGGGATTGGGTGTGAGACGCATGGGAACGGGCCAGGTGCATTGATGGGATTTGTGCGACCTGAGATTGTGGAGGCGCTGCGCGCGCGCCTTTCTCACCCGGTGGAGGCCGCGATCCTGGTGGTCCTCTTTGGCCTGGGGTTGTGGATGAGCCTGGGCGCGCTGTCTCCGTTCTCGCCGGTTTCGTTGGCCGTGGGGCTGGGGTTTCTTGGCGCGGGTCTGGTCAGCGCGCGCGCATTTGGCTTGCGCGCGCGGTTGCGGCGCACGGGCGGGCCCGGTGTGGTGCAAGTGGATGAGGGGCGGATCGCCTATTTTGGGCCCGACGGCGGCGGGTTTGTCGCACTGACCCATCTGATGGCCGTCGATTTGATTGGCAGCCCCCAGCGTTGGGTGTTGCGCAATGGGGAGGGCGAGGATGTGGTGATCCCCGCCGGGGCAGATGGCGTTGCCGCCCTGTTCGACGCGCTGAGCGGGCTGCCTGGCTTCTCACCTCAAGGGGCGTTGAGCGCCTTGGATGAGGGGCAGAGGGGATTGGTGCGGGTTTG
>JBCBNR010000397.1:0-2803 GCA_039821665.1 Pseudomonadota bacterium | reverse complement strand
GGAAGGCACAACATTGACCGCGAAAGCAATGGCGAATGCCTTGGCAGTCATGGCCTTTGCGCCGAAGGGTGGCCTGCTTTTCGCTCCGGATGTCTATATGGACAAGCTGGCCATCGGGCCCGGCTTTGCTCAAAACGTCGTGACCTTGGATATGACCCCGTCTGAGCGGATCCACGCCCTTGCCAAAGCCAAGGGCTGCGCCCCAGCTGACGTGATGGTTTGTGTGTTGGAGCGTCCCCGGCACGAGGATCTGGTGCGCGAGATCCGCGACACCGGCGCGCGCATTCGGCTGATCACCGATGGGGATGTGGCCGGGGTCATCCATTGCGCTGAGAGCGCAAAGACCGGCATCGACATGTATATGGGCGCAGGCGGTGCGCCTGAAGGGGTGCTTGCTGCTGCCGCGCTGAAATGCATGGGCGGTCAGATCCAGGGTCGCCTGCTGTTTCGCAATGACGACGAAAAGGGCCGGGCGGCCAAGGCGGGCATCACCGATCTGGATAAAATCTACACCCGCGATGATATGGTAACGGCGGACGTGATCTTTGCGGCCACCGGCGTGACCGATGGCAGCCTTGTGCAAGGCGCCCGCCGTGATGGCGACTATTTGGAGACAGAGACGATTTTGATGCGCTCCAAAACCGGCTCGGTCCGGCGGCTGTTTTACCGGCAGAACAACGCGTGATCGACCAGGACCGCCCCCCCACCACCGAGCAGGCGAGCGCCTCGCCCAGGGCGGGGCGGCGGTCTGGACCGCTCGCCACACTTGCACCGGTGGTGATGTTCGTAGCGATGGCGGGTTTTGGCCTCGCACTTTTGTTTTCGAACCTGTCGCCCTTCAAACCCATTCCGGTCCTCTTTTGTCTGGGCTGGCTCGCGCTGCTGGGCGTTATGGTTACCAGATGGCTGCGCAGGCGGGCGGGTTTGGGGCCAGAGCTTGCACGCCGTCCGCGCACCCGTTGGGAGACAGGGCCGGACGAGCCCAAGGATGGCGCACCCTAGCGCTGGCCCCCGACCCCAAATGCGCATAGCCTAACACCATGGATGGCGCTCTCTCTGACACTTGCTTTTTGGGCGTGGCCCGCTCGGCCACCGGGCGGCGTTGGATCGGCCCAACAGAGGCGCTGTTGCGCCAGGCCCAAAAGATCAGCCAAGACACGGGGCTGCCGGACGCGCTGGCGCGGGTCCTTGCCCGCGCGGGTGTTACGTCCGACGCGGCGGAGGCCTATCTCGCCCCGTCTTTGCGCGACACCATGCCGGACCCCAGCACCTTGCGAGACATGGACCGGGCGGTGGAGGTTTTCTTGGACGCGGTGGATGGGCAAAAAACCATCGCGGTCTTTGCCGATTATGACGTGGATGGCGGCGCCTCGGCTGCGATCCTGACCCATTGGTTGGGCGGTTTGGGGATGCGCGCAACGCTTTATGTGCCCGACCGGATCGATGAAGGATATGGGCCGAACACGCCTGCGATGACCCGGCTGGCCGAGGCGCATGATCTGATCCTCTGCGTGGATTGTGGCACGCTCAGCTTTGAACCCGTTGCTGCGGCCAAGGCTATCGGGGCGCGTGTCGTGATCCTCGACCACCACCAGGGTGGCGAGACCTTGCCCCAGGCCGATGCGGTGGTGAACCCCAACCGCCAGGACGAGGATGGGGCACTGGGGCATCTGTGTGCGGCCGCCGTGGTGTTTTTGTTCCTGGCCGCGGTCAATCGGGCCTTGCGCGCACGTGGCACAGCGGGCCCAGACCTGCTGGCGCTGCTCGATCTGGTGGCCTTGGCAACGGTGGCCGATGTGGCCCCTTTGTTGGGGTTCAACCGCGCCTTGGTGCGTCAGGGCCTTAAGGTTATGGGGGCCCGCGCCCGCCCCGGTCTTACGGCCCTGTCGGACGTGGCCAAAATCACCGGGCCGCCCACAGCCTTTCATCTGGGGTTCTTGCTCGGCCCCCGGGTGAACGCGGGCGGGCGCGTGGGCGAGGCGGATTTGGGCGCGCGTCTGCTGGCCTCGACAGACCCAGGCGAGGCCGCAAACCTGGCCGGGCGGCTCGATCAGTTGAACCTGGCGCGCCGCGAGATCGAGGCAGAGGTCTTGGAAGAGGCCAAAGCTCAGGCCGAGGCGCGCGGCGTGGACGGGGCCCTTGTCTGGGCCGCAAGCGAGGGATGGCATCCGGGCGTTGTGGGCATTGTGGCCGCACGCCTTAAAGAGGCGTTCAACCGCCCCGCCATTGTCATCGGATTGGATGAAAGCACCGGCAAAGGCTCGGGCCGGTCCGTGGCCGGTGTGGACCTAGGTGCCGCGATTGCCCGCGCAACCAGCGAAGGCACGCTTCTCAAAGGTGGCGGGCACAAAATGGCCGCAGGGCTTACCGTGGCGCGCGATCAGCTAGAACCGGCAATGTCCCGGTTGGAGGCGTTGCTTGCCCGTCAGGGGGCGGGCCAGGCAGGCCCGCAAGACCTGGCCTGCGATGGGGCGATCAGTTGCGCGGGCGCGTCCCTGGACCTGGTCGAACAGTTGGAGGCCGCAGGCCCCTACGGCGCCGGGGCCCCTGCCCCGCGGCTGGTCCTGTCCTCCGTCACATACCGCGCCGCGCAGTCGATGGGCGACAGCCATATGCGCCTGTCTTTGCAGGACCCAAGCGGGCGTTTGGACGCGGTTGCATTTCGAGTCGCCCATACGGAACTGGGGGCCGCGTTGGACGGGTATGCGGGCCGGGTCGTGCATGTCGCGGGCCGGGTCGAGATCAATGAATGGGGCGGGCGGCGCACGCCGCGCCTGCGCATTGAGGACATCGCGTTGGCGTG
>JBCBNR010000396.1:0-2812 GCA_039821665.1 Pseudomonadota bacterium | reverse complement strand
GAAAACTGCTGCACAAGGGGCTGCCGCCACATCTCAAACATCCCTCTTGAGTGGCTGAGAGAAAGCGGCTCCAGCCTCAACCGCCGGGTCTCAAGAGTGGGGATGCTTAGATCATCAGGGCTCATAAGTAATCAAAAGCACACCAGACCCGCAGTTGGAAAGCTGTCGTTCGAGCAACGGCAGCGAATTGGTGCTTCGTCCGCACGCCGGACAGAAACCCCCTGACAGAACCTGTGCGCCAAAAACTGTGGTTCTGGTCATTGGTTGTAATCCCACCAAAACTGATGGTCTGTCCTGTGCCACACTCCTGGGGCAAAGCTCCGTTTGGTTGGGCTTGTTTTAGGCCAGGGGTTGGGCACCGCATCGCCCTGTTGTGCGCGCGCCATGCGGGGGTAGGTCTAAACCGTCCCTCAGCCCACGCTGTGCACC
This sequence comes from Pseudomonadota bacterium, assembly GCA_039821665.1. GTDB lineage: Bacteria > Pseudomonadota > Alphaproteobacteria > Rhodobacterales > Rhodobacteraceae > CANLSM01. The sequence continues at coordinate 2,383 of JBCBNR010000396.1, read as the reverse complement.
CGTTGGTGGGCTGTGCGGGCCGTTTGTGGGGCCTTCACTTCTCGTCCCCGAACAACGCGCCCGGGTTCAGAATGCCTAAAGGGTCGAGGGCGGATTTGAGCGCGCGCATGGCGGCCAGTTTTGCAGGGTCGCTGTAGCGTTGCAGATCGCCCACCTTCATCCGCCCGATGCCGTGCTCCGCGCTGACCGATCCACCCAAGGCGTGCACCAGGTCGTGCACCGCCTCTTTGATCGCGGGGCGCAGTGCCTCGTATTCCGCGCGGGCGCGACCAGGTGCGGGAAACACGTTGTAGTGCAGGTTGCCGTCGCCCAGATGGCCGAACGCGTTGATCCGCAAGCCGGGGTCAATCGCGGCGATGGCGGGGCCGCCGCGGGCGACAAACTCCGGCACCGCCGAGACGGGCAAGGAGATATCGTGGTTGGACACAGCGCCCACCTTGCGGTTGGCCTGAGGGATATTCTCGCGGATCTCCCAAAACGTCTTGCGCTGGCTGTCGGACTGGGCCAGCAGCGCGTCGCCCACAAGCCCGCCCTCGGCCCCGGACACCAACGCCTGTTCCAGGCGCGTTTGCATGTCCGCGCCGCGACCGCCGCCCACCTCCACCAACGCGGACCAGGTCGGGGGATTGCCAAAGGGCTGGGCGATCTGGGGCAAATGCTCGGCCAAAAACGCCAAGCCTTGGCTGTGCATTAACTCAAAGGCGGACACCGTCTCGCCCAAATGATCGCGCAGCAGGTTGAGCAGTGCGATGGCCTGGGCTGGGCTGCCCACCTCCACCAAAGCCGTCGCGATGTCCACCGGTTTGGGGCTGAGTTTCAGGCACGCCCCCGTGATGATGCCCAGCGTCCCCTCCGACCCGATCATCAGGTGCCGCAGGTCATAGCCGGTGTTGTCCTTGCGCAGGCGTTTGAGCCCGTGCCACAGGGTGCCGTCGGCCATCACCACCTCTAGGCCCAAGCACAAATCCCGGGCCGAGCCATAGCGCAGAACCTGCACACCGCCCGCATTGGTGGCCAAAAGCCCGCCGATGCGCGCCGATCCTTGGGAGGCGAGCCACAAGGGAAACAGCCGCTCCTTGTCCTCCACCGCTGCGTGAACATTGGCCAGGATCGCGCCTGCCTCGACCACCGCCACATTGTCTTGGGTGTTGACCTCTAGAACACGGTCCATCTTTTCTACCGACAGCAAGATCGGCACCGCGGGTCCCTGGGCGGTTTGCCCGCCCACCAGACCTGTGCCGCCAGCGTAGGGCACAATGCCCACCCGGGCCTGGGCGGCCAGGCGCACGGTGCGCGCCACTTCGTCAGCGGTATGGGGGCGCACGATGGCCGAGGCGACACCGGTGAAACGGCCCCGCGCCTCTTCCAGATAGGCCGGTGTCGGGGCCGCGACCCGACCGGGCAGCGCGGCCTCCAGCCGGTTGAGAAACTCAGGGCCGGCAGAGGCCAGCCCGTCCAAATCATCGCGCATTCAATCTTCCAAGTTCAGTCCGATCGACCCACCGGGGCGCAAGACTTTGACCACAGGGGTGCGGGGAAGCTCCCGCAGGCTGACCTTTATCGTGCCCTCCTCGATCGCTTCTATGGCAAATTCATCGCGCATGCCTTCGATAAACACGCTCAGCGACCCGGACCCCCACCAATGCATGGGCAGGACGATCTGGGCCTTCACCCGCTTGAGCACGCGGATCATTGTGGGCAGATCCAGGGTCAGACCCCCGTCAACGGGTGCCATGACGATATCGAGCCTACCCATCAGGGCGTAGTGCCGCTCGGACGGCTCGTGATGCAGATGGCCCAGATGACCGATGCACAGGCCCGCCACCTCAAAGATGAAGATGGAGTTGCCGTCGACCCGGCTTTGCCCACCGAAGCGGCTGCGCACATCCGTGGGCACATTGCGCACCAACATCTCGAAATCGCCCAAGGTTAGACGATGGTCCGCCGCCACCCCGTCCTTGGCCCAACCGTGCAGGACGTGGGGGATCGCGGGATCTGGGAACGCGGTCCAGTGAGAGGAATGGGCGTTGTTCATGGTCACCACATCGGGTGTGATGCCGGGCCCGGCAGACCCTGTGAAGTCCGTGGCGGCTGTCAGACCGCTGGCCGTTTCCAGCGAAAAGGTGGAATGTCCCACATAGGAGATCCGAACCTCGTCAGGGGCCAACCCGCTGCCCGCAGAGACATAGTGCACGTTCGGGTCCGCATCGGCGAGGGCTATGCAATGGCTTTGCAGCTCTTGCGACAGGGCAGGGGTGGTGCTGAGTACAAAGGCAGTCAGGCAGGCAAGCAGGCGCATGATGCAAGTCTCCTCTGGATGGCTTTGATATCAAACACTAGCGCGAAACCGTGCTGAGTTAAGGGCGATCTGCGCCCAATATGG
>JBCBNR010000395.1:0-2821 GCA_039821665.1 Pseudomonadota bacterium | reverse complement strand
CAGACCGGCCTTGAACACCAGCCCCGCAGCAGCGGCGCCAGCCAAAGGTGCCAGGATGAACAGCCACAGCTGCGCCAAGGCCGATGGCCCAGCGAACAGCGCAGGGCCGATGGACCGTGCAGGGTTCACAGACACGCCGCTGACATTGATCCCGATCAAATGGATGCCCGCAAGCGTCAGTCCGATCACCAGGCCTGCCATCATGCCAGGCGCGCCCGCTTGGGTGGCCCCCAAAATCACAGTGACAAAGAGGAATGTCGCCACCACCTCAAACACCAGGGCCGAGGCCATGCCGTATTCGCCCAGATACCCTGCGCCCCAACCGTTCTGGCCCAAGCCATTGCTGGCCAAGCTGTAATCCGCCTGTCCGCTGGCAATCACAAGGAGGACAAGGGCAGCGACAATGGCACCGGCCACCTGCGCGATGGCATAGGCGACAAAATCAGCCGGGCTCATCTGCCCGGAGACCATCACACCCAAGCTGACCGCAGGGTTCAGATGCGCCCCCGAGATGTGCCCGATGGAGTAGGCCATCGCGACAATCGACAGACCGAAAGCAAGGCTGATGCCCAGCATCCCGATCTGCTCGCCCATCAAGACGGCCGAACCTACCCCCATAAATACCAGGGTGAAGGTGCCGATTGCTTCGGCAATATAGCGTTTCATGCGTTTACTCCCACACAGTTGCTACCCACGCGGGGCAACCAAACTCGAGAAACACAGTGCAAATGCAGGGGAAACTCTGCGCGATTGCGTCACAGGCATGACGGATATGCACCAGATTTGCAGACAAATTCCCCCGGTTACTCTAGGTTACACACAACGAAAGGACCAAACCATGGCTGAGCGTGATCTGAGCAACCGGGCAGAACGGCACCCCGAGAAGGCCCACAAGGCCGATGCGCCGATCCTGAAGAAACCCGATTGGATCCGTGTGAAGGCCCCGGTCAGCCAGGGCTACAAAGACACCGCCAAGATTATGCGCGACAACAACCTGGTCACCGTGTGCGAGGAGGCCGGATGCCCCAATGTCGGCGAGTGCTGGTCCCAAGGCCACGCCACCATGATGATCATGGGCGAGATCTGCACCCGAGGCTGTACCTTTTGCAACGTCGCCACCGGTCGCCCGGACGCTTTGGATGTGTTCGAGCCGGGCAGGGTGGCCATGGCGGTGGAAAAGCTGGGCCTTAACCATGTGGTCATCACGTCGGTGGATCGCGACGATCTTGCCGATGGCGGGGCCGAGCATATTGCTCAGACCATTCGGGCCGTGCGTCGCAAAACGCCCTCGACCACAATCGAGGTGCTGACGCCGGATTTCCTCAAATGCGACGACACAGCCTTGGAGGTGGTGGTAGAGGCGCGGCCAGATGTCTTTAACCACAATCTGGAAACGGTGCCCGGGCTGTACCCCCAGGTGCGCCCCGGTGCGCGGTACTTCCACTCGCTGCGCCTGCTGCAGCGGGTAAAGGAGCTGGACGGCACCATGTTCACCAAATCGGGCATTATGGTGGGCTTGGGCGAGGATCGCCAATCGGTGCACCAGGTGATGGACGACATGCGCGCCGCGGACGTGGATTTTCTGACCATTGGCCAGTACCTCCAGCCCACACCCAAGCACCATGTGGTGGACCGTTTCGTGCACCCCGATGAATTCGCGGCCTACGAAAAAGCGGCCTATGGCAAAGGTTTTCTGATGGTGTCGGCAACGCCGCTGACCCGGTCGAGCTATCACGCAGGTGATGACTTTGAACGCCTGCGCGCAGCGCGGTTGGGGGCGGCGCGTTAGGTCTACTCCGTCACCAAGTCCGAGAAGGAGCAGGCGTTGGCAAGGGCGCGAAGCGCTTCATCCCCGTATTTGGCAACAATTTCTGGGCTAAAGTTTTCGAAACCGTCAGCCTCACGTTTGATCAACGCGATCAAGTCTTGATCAGTTAACTGGCCAGGGTCCGTTGCGGGTTGTTCGAGTATTGCCTGGATTGTCTTCGCAACTTCATCAAAGACTTTTTTCTTGTTGGCATCAGTTCTGTTGCGTTCCCAATTTCGTGCTGCTTCACGAATGTTGTCCGGAATCCTGAGATCATAACCATCCCATCCAATCACCACGGGCCTTTGGAACCGACGGGTAAACGTCACCTGACCAGCTGCCGCCGCCTGAAGTGCTGCCGAGCGGCCCGCAGACGTCCCGGCTTGTTCGGTCAACCCGGTCTGCAGTTTGGCCAGTTCTTCTGCCGAGAACGAGATGCGCCCTTCGGCGTCTTGACCAAACACATTTACAACCGTGGGAGCGGCAGCCACGCTGCCCAACGTACCTTGTTCGGCCCGGGAGCGCCGTACGGAGGCCGCCAAAACACGCGCATCATAGTAGGTGTAATCGATCTCACGCGAGAGATAGAGCTCGGTGATCATTGTAAGGCTGACACATCTTGTGGGTCCTCCCGCCGCTTGGAATCCTCCTCCGGTCACCTTACGACCGCCCAAGACAACTTCTCGCTGCAAGGCGCTCACGGCCTCGGGTAAACGCTGAAGCGTGCGCGCAAAAATCTCGTCGTTGAAGTCGCTGGCAGCGACACGAGGCATGCCCAGACTGCGCACGCCCTTAAAGTCAAGTCGCACCCGCGTGTCTCGCCGGCCACCGAGGCCAAAGCCAGTTTGTAACCCTGTGAAACCTGATGCTGCCGCAAGAGCGGTGCTTCCTTCAATTGCCGGGAAAGCAACGACGGGCAACGATGACAGCTTGATCTTGTCGCGAGTTTCAAGGTCGCCGTTGGTATGCAAGTCCGCTTGATGAGTGCGCGTGCCTTTTGCGTCCTCTGTGCCG
>JBCBNR010000394.1:0-2823 GCA_039821665.1 Pseudomonadota bacterium | reverse complement strand
GAGGAAGAGGGCAAGCGCAACTTCTCGGAAGTGTCGCCTGAGGAAAGTGCGACCGCGATCGAGATGATCCGCCATGTCTCCTCCACCGGGTATCTGCGCAAGCGGCTTCCGCAGGAGCTGACGGTGTTGCAGGGCGGCCTCGGGGTAGCGGCTGCAGCGAGCGATGCGGCCGTGGCCGAAATGGGGGAGGTGACGGTGGAGGCGATGTCCGAGACGTTGCTGGACCAACGGGCCAAAGCCAAGATGCAAGGCTATGAGGGCGACCCGTGCGGCGAGTGCGGCAACTTCACCCTCGTACGCAACGGCACGTGCATGAAATGCAACACCTGCGGTGGGACATCGGGGTGTAGCTGACCAGTTAGGCCCTGGTGACAGGGCCTAAAGCGTTCAGGCCGCAGGCAAAAAACCGAGCGGTAAACAACGAGAAGAGCCTGAAATGTGGAACTGGGGGATGGCACGCCATCCCCCTTTTTTTGTGCCCGTGGGTTTTGGGACAGCGGGGCAGGGGCTCTGCCCCGTCCCTTCGGGACCCCCCGGGATATTTTTGCAAAAATGAAGGGGGCGGCGAGATTTTTTGCAGCGGGTCTGCCTGTTGTCTGTCATCCTTTTGTTGCACAAGAGCGCCAAGAGGGGGCAAAAAGGAGACACGTGATGGTCGACCCCTTTACCGCCCCAGGCCGCTTTTGGCGCGGCAATCTGCACACCCATTCCACCCGCTCAGACGGGGTGTTGGCGCCTGAGGAGGTGCTGCGTCGATACCGCGCTGAAGGGTATGATTTCGTATCCCTCACCGACCATTTCATCGGGCTGTTCGGCTATCCCATTGTGGTCACGAGGTTTGCCCGCGAGGGCGGATTTACCACGTTGTTGGGGGCGGAGCTGCACTCGGGCGCGATGGAGAATGGCGAGCTGTGGCACATCTTGGCGGTGGGTTTGCCGGCTGATTTCGCCCCACCCCAGGCGCCGGATTTCCAAGTGCATCCCGGCCAGGAGACGGGCCCGGAGCTGGCGGCGCGTGCGGTTGCTGCGGGCGCTTTTGTGGCGATTGCCCACCCGCAATGGTCCGGCATGACCCTATCGGATGCGCGCAGCCTGGAGGCGGCCCATGCGGTGGAGGCCTATAACCACGGCTGCGCTATGGGCTGCGATCGGGCCGATGGGTTTCACACCCTCGATCTTCTTCTGTCCCAGGGCCGTCGATTGAGTTTGATTGCCACGGATGATGCCCATTTCTCCGAGCCGGACCATTTCGGCGGCTGGGTGATGGTCAAGGCCGAGGAGAACACCCCCGAGGCGCTGCTGGGTGCGCTGAAGGCGGGCGCGTTCTATTCCTCTCAGGGGCCACAGATCACCGCGATCCATTGGGAGACGGGGCGCGTGGTTGTCGAAAGCTCGGCCGTCGCATCGGTGATCGTACAGGGCCAGGGCTCGGCGGCGCGCGGGGTGCATGGTGCGTCGATGACCCGAACGGATGTGGATCTGGAACGCTGTGCCGACAGCCCGTGGCTGCGGGTCACGGTGATTGACGCGGCGGGCCGGCGGGCCTGGTCGAACCCCTATTGGCGGATGGGCTCTTGACCCTCCTCTAACTGGAAGGCTTAGGTCTGGGGTGACGTGTTCCGGTGCCCGTTCCCATGACCCAGACCCACATCTTTGCCGTTGAAAACTTGAACTGTGCTGCCTGCGTGCGCCGGTTGGAGGCCGCGGTGCGCGCCCAGGACACGGTGCACGATGCTGAGGTTAATCTGGCCACCTCGCAGATCACCTTGCAGGTGCAAGGCGCGCTGTCGCCGGTGTTGGCGGGCATGGCCAGTGCGGGCTATCCGGCGCGCACCCAAAGCGTGTCGGTGCGCATCACAGGTGCGTCCTGTGGATCCTGCGTCGCCCGGGTGGAGGGGTATGCAGCGGACGTGCCTGGTGTGGTGTCGGCGACCTTTTCGCTTGCGACCGAGACCCTGCAACTGGAGGTGATCGACACGTTCGAGGCCCAGGCGCTGCGCGACGCTTTTGGCAAGACCAGCTATCAGATCGAGGGTGATTTGGATGGGCAGGAGGCGGCGGACGACCCCTTGGACGGGTTGCGCAGGCGGGCGGTGCTGGCGGCGGCCCTGACCGTGCCTGTGGTGGTGCTTGAGATGGGGGGGCATTTGGTGCCTGCCTTCCGCGCGCTGTTGGTCACCACGTTCGGGCAGACACCCCTGTGGCTGGTACAGGCTCTCTTGACCAGTTTGGTGCTGGCAGGGCCGGGACGGGGGCTCTTTGTCTCTGGCCTGCGGGGGCTGTGGCACCGGGCGCCAGACATGAACGCCCTGGTGGCGCTGGGGGCAGGGGCTGCCTATCTTTACAGTCTTACGGCCCTTTTGGCCCCGGCCTTGCTGCCAGCGGGTGCTGTGCATGTGTATTTCGAGGCGGCGGCGGTCATCACCACCCTGATCCTGGTTGGGCGTTGGTTGGAAGGGCGCGCGCGGGCCCAAGCGCGCGATGCCATCGGTGCCCTGCTGGCCCTGCAACCCCCGCAGGCCGAGGTGATCCAGGGGGACAGCACCGAGATGCGCCCGGTTGCCCATTTAACCCTAGGCACGCATGTGCGCCTGCGCCCAGGGATGGCAGTGCCCGTGGATGGGGAGGTGGTCGCGGGCTGTTCGGATGTGGACGAGGCGCTGTTGACGGGCGAGCCTGCGCCCGTGCCCAAAGCCCCTGGCGACAAGGTGGTTGGGGGCAGTGTGAACGGCACCGGCACCTTGGATGTGCGGGTCACCGCCGTGGGGCGTGACACCGTGCTGGCACGGATCGCAGCGCAGGTGGAGGCGGCTCAGTCCGGCA
>JBCBNR010000393.1:0-2826 GCA_039821665.1 Pseudomonadota bacterium | reverse complement strand
GGTTCAGGCTCAGCTGAGCTCTGCAGAGAGATCCTGAAGAACATCCAGAAGGCTGTCGACGTTGACCGTTTCCGGGTTCACTTCCGCGTTCGAGAAGTAACGCAGGAACACTTTCTTGGTCTTGTCGTCCATACCTGTGCATTCCGGGGTTACCCGGCCACCTATTCCGATAGCATCCGGCCACCCGTACCGATTTAACCCGGCCACCCAAACCGGGGCATCCGGCCACCCCTTCTGAACGGGTGTTGGCGCGTGTTTTGGGGCGATCTTTGACTGGCTAAATTCCGTCCTTTTGGGAACGGGAGGGAGCCCCATGAAGAGATTGCCGATGCGGAAGATTAGGGAGGCCTTGCGGCTTCGATCCGAGGGATTGTCAGGGCGCCGAGTAGCGCAGAGCCTGTCGCTTGGGAGGGCGACAGTGTCGGAGTATTTCCGGCGGGCTGATGTGGCAAGCCTGTCCTGGCCGCTGCCGGATGACCTGTCCGACACCGAGCTTGAGCATCGGCTTTATCCGCATGAGCCCGGCGCTTCTGCCCGTGACATTCCCCAGCCCAACTGGGCCTATGTGCACAGCGAGCTGCGCCGCAAGGGCGTGACCCTGGCCTTGCTCTGGGAAGAGTATCGCGCTGTCCATCCCGATGGCTACGGGTACAGCCGGTATTGCGAGCTCTACACCCGGTGGGAGGGTCGCCTGTCACCGGTGATGCGGCACCGGCATCCTGCGGGTGAACGCCTGTTTGTCGATTACGCCGGGCACACCGTGGAGGTGGTCTGCCCTGAGACCGGCGAGGTGCGCACAGCCCAGATCTTTGTCGCTGCGCTTGGCGCGTCGAACTACACTTATATCGAGGCCAGCTGGACGCAGACATTATCGGATTGGATCGCCAGCCACGTCCGTGCGTTCGCCTTCTTTGGCGGGGTGCCGGGGATGATCGTTTCGGACAATCTCAAGGCCGAGGTCATCAAGGCGTGTTTTTACAATCCCAGATCAATCGCACCTATGGTGATATGGCCACCCATTACGGCACCGCCGTGGTGCCCGCACGGCCGCGCAAACCGAAGGACAAAGCCAAGGTCGAGAACGCCGTCCAACTGGCGGAAAGATGGATCCTGGCCAAGCTGCGGAACCAGACGTTCTTTGGCCTCGATGAGCTGGACGCAGCCATCCGGCCTTTGCGCGATGCTTTGAATGAGAAGGTTACGCGCCACCTTGGAGCAAGCCGCAGGGCACTGTTTGAGACCATCGACAAGCCCGCGCTGAAGCCGCTGCCCACCGCGCCCTACGTCTACGCCGAATGGAAGCAGCGCTGCGCCGGGATCGATTACCATGTGGAGATCGACCGGCACTACTACTCAGTGCCGCACCAGCTGATCAAACAGAAGCTCTGGGTCAGGATCACATCCCGTACCGTCGAGATATTCCATAAAGGTCAGAGGGTTGCGTCCCATGCCCGGACATCGGGCAACCGCCAGCACACCACTGTGCGCGAACACATGCCCGCCAATCATCGCTGCCGATCCGACATCTCACCCAGTGTCATCCGCGTCCAGGCCGCCCGGATCGGGCCCAATGTCGAGACCTTTGTGGAGGTCCTGATGCGCAACCGCAGACACCCCGAACAGGCCTATCGGGCTTGCCTCGGCGTTCTGAAGCTGGCGCGCAGCTACGGCAAAGACCGCCTCAATGCAGCCTGCGAACGCGCCCTGACCATCAACGCCCAGAGCTACTCTTCCCTCAATTCCATTCTCAAGAATGGATTGGATCGCGTCCCTCGCACACGCCCCTCGGACGAGCCCGCGATCACACACCCAAACATCCGTGGGGCCGATTACTTCCACTGACAGGAGACAAGAATGCTGGATCATCCAACACATACCCAACTGCGCGAGATGAAGCTCGATGGCATGGCCGACGCTTTCGCAGAGTTGCAAGGCCAGGACGGCACCGCCGACCTGACACACGCGGAATGGCTGGGCCTGCTTATCGACCGCGAAGCTGCCAGCCGTGAGACCAAACGCTTTGAAAGCCGCATGCGCACCGCGCGCCTGCGTCACGTCGGAGCCGCCCCAGAGGACGTGGATTACAAAACCCAGCGCGGCCTCGACAAACCGCTCTTCCAACAGCTCCTAACCGGTAAGTGGATACGCGACAAACGCAACCTCATGATTACCGGGCCGTGCGGCGTGGGCAAAACCTGGTTGGCTTGCGCCCTGGCGCAAGCCGCCTGCCGGGATGGCATGACAGTCCTCTACAAACGCACCCCGCGCCTTTTCGACGAGCTCGAACTGGCCCACGGTGACGGGCGGTTCCCCCGCCTGTTCAAGGCGCTGACAAAAGCGCAACTGCTGATCCTCGATGACTGGGGCCCGGATCGGCTGAACACAAGTCAACGTCGCGACCTCATGGAAATTGTCGAAGACAGACACCACGCTGGATCGACCATCATCACGAGCCAGTTGCCCGTCTCAACCTGGCACGATGTCATCGGCGACCCACATTCGCGGACGCCATCCTCGACCGCCTGGTTCACAACGCCTACCGGCTCCAACTCGAAGGCCAGTCCTTCCGGAAAACCGCCGCCAAAACGGGTGACGAAACACCCCCAGAATGATAGCCAACAACTCAGGCCTCAAGACGGCGCGCCCGAGGTGGCCGGATACTCCGGTTTACGTGGCCGGATGTCGTCGGAATAACCGGCCGGATGCTCCGGAATGCGCAACCGTCACCCTGTTGGCCGAGTTGGCGTCCGACAGCGCCTGGTTCAGCCTCCTGAGAGCAGAGATGTTTGCACCGCTTTTGTCGATCGCACGTTGAAACGTGCGATC
>JBCBNR010000392.1:0-2831 GCA_039821665.1 Pseudomonadota bacterium | reverse complement strand
CGCGCCACCCGTGCTGCGCGCCATGTGTTCGACCAAGTCGCGCACAAAGCTGCGGATCAAATAGACCGTTATCATCTCGGCCTGGAAGGGCGCGCGCAATTCGGGACGCTCGGCCACCATCTGCCGATCTGCGGCCCCAAATTTGCCCGAGCCGTAGACAGCGGTGGTGCGCATCAAATAGCCGACCTGATCCAAAAGCGCGGGATCGGGCTGTCGGCCTTGGGCCAGCGCGTCCACCACGTGGGTCCAGACCCGGACCGAGCGATTGGCCCGCGACAGCGTCAGTTCGCGCGCGCTGATGCGACCCGACTCTTGCAGCGGCACGTTTTGCGCCAGCCGCGCGATGTCCGCCTGCGTCGGCACACCGTCGAAAAGTGCGAACGTGGCATCCCACGCTTGAGCGATCACCCGGTCCGAGCGTTGATCGGCGGGCAGGTCATGGGCAAAGGCGACCAAGGAATAGGCGCGTTGGGGCGTGCGCAAGGTATAGACAGCGTGCCCCACACCGCGCCCATCCACCTGCCAGTCCGTGCACGTCAAACCCCAGCCCTCGCGCGCCATGCGGCGGGTAAGAATGCGCATAAAGCTTAAGCGGCATTGATGCAGCGCGCCCAGGCGCTTGAGGGTCATCACTTCGTGTGCCGGGCGAAGGGCCACCATCGGTGTCTGGGGCGCGTTCATGGCAGTGGCCCGAAACTGTCTTGGAAAAACCGATACCAGTTGCCGCCCATCACCGCGGCCACCTCCGCGTCGGTCATGCCCACGGCACTCAGCCCCGCTTCGATGTGGCCAAAGTCTCGGTTGTCTTGAAACCAACTGGGCATCGGCGGGAACCCTGGCGCAGCCGCCGAGCCTTCGCCGTAATCCACTGTTTTGGTCCACCGGCCTGTGCGCATCCATTCCACCACACTGTCGGGTTGATCTTGGCACAGGTCCGAGCCGATCCCAAGATGTTCAACCCCAAACCGCTCGGCGCAGTCAGCGATCATCCGGCAAAAGCTGTCCAGCGTGCAGTCCGTGCCCGCGGCCAGGTGATGGGGGTAAAGCGAAAAGCCAAGCATGCCCCCTTTGCGGGTCACGGCCCGTATCACCTCGTCCGATTTGTTGCGCCGGGCTGGGTGCCAGGCGCTGGGGTTTGCGTGGGTGATCGCAATGGGCCTGGTCGAGACCTCAGCCGCCTCTAGGGTCGAGCGGTCGGCGGAGTGGCTCATATCGACCACCAGGCCAACCCGGTTCATCTCGGCAATCACCTGATGGCCCATGCGTGTCAGGCCGGGATCCTCGGCCTCGTAACAGCCCGTCGCCAGCAGGGATTGGTTGTTATAGCTTAGCTGCATGAAGCGCGCGCCCAAGCTGTGCACCACCTCCACCAAGCCGATGTCGTCTTCGATGGGGCTGGGGTTCTGAAACCCAAAGAAAATCGCTGTGCGTCCGGTCTCGCGCGCCCGGTCAATGTCGCTGGCCCATTGGCCCTTGAGGATCAGGTCGGCGTGCTGTTCGAACCAGCGATTCCACCGCTCGACGTTCAGCACCATTTCCCGAAAGCTTTCGTGATAGGCGATGGTCACATGCACCGCGTCCACACCGCCTGCGCGCAGCTGGGCAAAGATCTTTTCCGACCAGTTGGCGTATTGCAGACCGTCGATGCGCATGGTCCCCCTTTCGCTGGCTTAGACGCCTTGAGGGGGCACGGTAACGGCAATTTTTCCCAGCACCAGATGAAAATGCGCCCCCGATGCGCTTCCTGTGCGTCCCGGGTGCGCCCTTGGCATCAAAGGGCACCAAGGGCGCACAGGGGGTGGGGGCAGGGGGCAGACGCGTCGACAGGATCAGTGACGCGTCAGAACTTACCGGAGTTGCCCCAAACCTCGCGGGGGCTGATCTCTTCCTCGTTCATCCAATGCTCGACAATCTTGCCGTCGGCCACACGGTAAAGGTCGAACACCGCGATGTCCTTGCCGCTCGCATGGCGCTTTCCATAGGTCAGCACGAGGTCGTTTTGGCCCATCAGGTGAAACAGCATCTCGTAGGACCCGCATGCGGCCGAGTTGAGCCAGGTCGAAAGGCCCGCAACCCCTGCGCCGATGGGGGCGGCATGCTCGGTCAGATCGCTTGCGACAAACTGGCCAAGCTTGTCATATCCACCCTCTTGCAGCACCTGTTTGGTGTATTCGAGCACTAGGTCTTTGCTGGCTTGGGTGTCTGTTGTGCCATCGGGCCCGTCCGGCCCGGCCACCATATCCTCGCCAGAGGCGGTGTTAGCCTCGAACGGCGCGATGGTGTCCCAATGCTCCAGGATCAGACCGTTTGCATCGGTGTAGAACATATCCATGGTGACCCACTGCGCCGCCCCGTCATTGAGCGATTGATAGGCGCTGCAAAACACCCAGCGCCCGTCCTGGAACAGACGCACAAGCTTGATGTCACGCTTCGGGTTTCGGTCAAGGAACGGCTCAAAGAATGTCAGAAACCCCTCGGCCCCGTCACCTACCCCGGTGGAATGCTGAGTATAGCGGTGACCGGTGTACTTATACACCGCCTCCCGGGCGTTTCCGTTGGCGATACCGTCAAGGTACAAGTTGGCCACGTTTTCCTGCGCCTGTCCCATTGTCGTCGTCCTCTTTCGGTGAAAGCCGGGCCGCGCGAACGGCCCGGCGCATGTCGCTATTTGTCCCAATAGGGCTCGATCAGACCAAGCAGGAAGGCGCCGTCATAGCTCGGGTACGCCTCCATCATCGCCGTCTTCACCGCGTCCGGCGTGTCGCCAGCATCCCAGGCGGCATCCAAAGTCTTGAGATACGCAATCGCCGTGTCCAACTCGCCCCGTGTCG
>JBCBNR010000391.1:0-2831 GCA_039821665.1 Pseudomonadota bacterium | reverse complement strand
CAAAGGGCACCTGTGCCCTTTGCCTTTTCATGGGCGGGTGTCGGGATGGTGTTTTTGTCGGCGCATAAGTTCGGTGGGCCAAAGGGTGTCGGTGCGCTCATCTTTCCACAAGGCACTGATATTGCGGCGCAAATGAAAGGCGGCGGGCAGGAAATGGGTCGCCGGTCAGGGACCGAGAATGTGGTTGCGATTGCAGGGATGGGTGCCGCAGCGGTTGCTGCACAGGCCGATCTTGCGTCTGGCAAATGGGACCGCGTCGAAAAACTTAGAAATATTCTAGAAAGCGCCCTTCACGATTGCTCAAACGAGACTATTTTTATCGGGAAAGACGCTGATCGCCTGCCCAACACCGCATGTTTTGCAACACCGGGCTGGAAGGGCGAGACGCAGGTGATGCAGATGGATTTGGCGGGGTTTGCTATCTCGGCAGGCTCGGCCTGCTCTAGCGGCAAGGTGCGAACAAGCCGGGTGCTAAGTGCGATGGGATACGATGCTGGCATAGCGTCCAGCGCGATCCGGGTCAGTCTGGGGCCCAGCACCACCGAACAAGAGGTTCTGGGCTTTGTTGAAGCCTGGGGCACAGCCTTCACGCGTTGGCAACAACGTGCAGCGTAACGAGACAACAAGGCGGCAACGCCACATACAAGCGGAGATAGGGTAATGGCAGCTTTGGACAGTCCGGCTCGCAAACTGGACGCGGAACAGGCTCCACAGGTGCAGGTCAAGGACGGCGTGGACCAGGACACCGTGGACGCTGTGCGCTCGGTCGGGGAGCGGTATAAATACGGGTTCTCCACCGATATCGAGATGGAGTATGCGCCAAAGGGCCTGAATGAAGACATCGTGCGCCTGATCTCGTCCAAGAATGACGAGCCTGAGTGGATGACCGAATGGCGCCTGGCGGCCTATGCCCGCTGGTTGCAAATGCAAGAGCCTGAGTGGGCGATGGTCGATTACCCAAAAATCGACTATCAAGAGCAGTATTACTACGCCAAGCCCGCGTCGATGAAGGAAAAGCCCAAAAGCCTGGATGAGGTGGATCCGGAGCTTCTGGCCACGTACGAGAAGCTGGGCATCCCCCTGAAAGAGCAGGCGCTTTTGGCAGGCGTTGAGATGCCCGAGGAAGAGCGTAAGGTCTCCGTGGTCGCGGTGTTTGACAGCGTGTCCGTGGGCACGACCTTCAAGGATGAGTTGGCCAAAGCTGGGGTGATCTTCTGCTCGATCTCCGAGGCCATTCAAGAGCATCCCGAATTGGTCAAAAAGTATCTTGGCTCCGTCGTGCCCCAGTCGGACAACTATTTTGCGACGCTCAATTCGGCCGTGTTCTCGGACGGATCGTTTGTATACGTCCCCCCCGGCGTGCGCTGCCCAATGGAACTGAGCACCTATTTCCGCATCAACGCGGAAAACACCGGCCAGTTCGAGCGGACGCTGATCATCGCCGACAAAGGGTCTTATGTAAGCTATCTCGAAGGGTGCACGGCACCCATGCGCGACGAGAACCAGTTGCACGCAGCGGTGGTGGAACTGGTGATCCACGAGGATGCGGAGATCAAGTATTCTACCGTGCAGAACTGGTATCCCGGCGACGAGAATGGCGTCGGTGGGATCTACAACTTCGTCACCAAACGCGCCGATTGCCGAGGCGATCGGGCCAAGGTGATGTGGACGCAAGTGGAAACAGGCTCTGCCGTGACCTGGAAGTACCCATCGTGCATTTTGCGCGGCGAGGAAAGCGTGGGCGAGTTCTATTCCATCGCCATTGCCAACAACATGCAGCAGGCGGATACGGGCACCAAAATGGTGCATCTGGGCAAAAACACCCGCAGCCGCATCGTCTCTAAGGGGATCTCCGCGGGCAAGGCGCAAAACACCTATCGCGGCCTCGTCTCGATGCATCCAAAGGCCAAGAACTCTCGCAATTACACCCAATGCGACAGCTTGCTGATCGGGGATACATGCGGCGCCCACACGGTGCCCTATATCGAGTGTAAGAACAATTCCAGCCGGGTGGAGCATGAGGCGACCACCTCGAAGGTGGATGACGATCAGCTGTTCTATTGCCGCCAGCGCGGCATGGACGAGGAGGAGGCGGTGGCCCTGGTGGTCAACGGCTTTTGCAAAGAGGTGCTGCAAGCCCTGCCCATGGAGTTTGCCATGGAAGCGCAGAAACTGGTGGCCATCAGCTTGGAAGGGTCCGTGGGATGATGATGATCGCATTTGCACTTGTGGGATGTGCGCTTTGCGCCCTTGCGGCCCTGCGCACCCGTCCGGCACCGCGCCCGGTTCGCGTCAAAGTCCACCCCCAGCGCCAGCCGCCCCGCCAGGGACCGCGCTTGGACGATTGACCATGCCAAAGCCGCGCCGTCCCCTTTCGGCTGATCTTAGTGAGCAATTGACCTTCCCGCTTGGGATCGTCGTTAGCATTGTGCTGTTCGCGGGGATCACCACAGCCATCGAGCCCTATGCGTTTGACGAAAACGGTCGCCCGTCGCTGATTTATTGGGTGGGCACCACGGTTGCGTTCGTGCAACTGCTGGTGTTGCCCCTGGTCATCGGGGCCGGGTTGGAGATGTGGCGGTCCAGCGCCCGGGATGCGGCCGAGGCAAGGGACGCCCGCGCGCGTCAAGAGACCCAAGCGCTGACTTGGGACCTTCAAGCCCGCCGTCAGTGGCGCGCGATCCAAGAGCGTAAGAGGCGCGGCCATGGTTGAGACGGACCTAGATTTCATCGACGCCAATCGCCCATTGTTCAACTATCTGGAACACGAAGGCGCGGCCCAGGGCTGGCATTGGTTCTGCCGGGGCGACCTGCGCACCTTTTTCATCTGG
>JBCBNR010000390.1:0-2859 GCA_039821665.1 Pseudomonadota bacterium | reverse complement strand
CTGCGGTCCGTTGGGCGAGGCCAGGTTCCAGTCGGTGAACGAGATATAAAGCGCAAACAGCAGCGGAAAGACCACCAGGCTGATCACAAAGAGAGCGGCTGGCAAGACAAACAGCGTGCGCTTGCCCTTTTCGCCATTGACGATGACTTGGGCCGCGCACAAGGCGAACGCCCACAGAACATAGGCATAAAGGACGGGGCGCCAATTCTCGAACCCAAAGGACAGGCGCCCTGTGTCATGGGCCATTTGTATCGCGGCCAACACCACCACCAAAAGGGCAGCCCCCCACACCATCGTCTTGCCCAAACGCCTGCGCGCGTCCGAGATGGTGTCGGCTGTGACCGTGTGAAGAAGATCGCCTTGCGCGCTCATGGGATAAGGTTAGCGCTGGGCGTGGGACGTGTTAAGCGACAAAAGTGGATACCTTGTGCGGGGCGCGAGCGGGACGTGGGGGGCGCGCGTGCAGCGCGACCCCCGGTTTTGTATGGGTCACATGCCCAATGAGGCTTTGTAGACCGCGATCTGGCTGTCGCGCCCGATCTGATCGGTGATCTTTTCCCAGGCGGCGGCAATTGCATCCGCTGTTTCCTGGGCCGAGCCGTATTGACCCGCATAGCCCTTTGCCAACTCGTCCTCGGCCACCGAATAGTACTGGAAGATGCCAGGAATGCGCGGCTCGATGGCGGCGTTGGGGTGGTTGTAGCTGTCCGCGTTCGAGCCGAGGTAATCCTCGACATAGGCGCGGTCGTAGCCTGCCTCTTCCCACTCCTCGAACTGGAAGTGCGAGTTGCGGTAAGGCTGGAAGCCCGACGGATAGGCCGAGGCCCACAGCGACAGGTCCTTGCCGCCCAGATGGGCCGCGGCCGACCAGGCAGCTTTCTTCTTTTTCTCGTCGCCCTCGACCGTGGCCATCACGTAGACGCCCCAGCCGATATAAGCCATGTTGGGGGCCTCGTTGCGGGTCTCTTCCCACGCGCCGGACTGGGCGTTGTAGACCCGGTCCGAGGCGGGGTTCACGCCAAAGCCAACAACATCGCCCACAACGGAGGTGTCGGAGGTGCGCGCGGACGACCCTACATCGCCCCACCACATCAGCATGGACCCGGTGCCTGCCAGGAATTGCTGGAACGCGGTGGTGCCCGGGTCGGCGTTGATCTGGTCGGTTGGGTAGGCGCCGGCCTCGATCAGGTCCATTACATCTTGGATGGCTTGGACCCAGGCCGGGTTGTTGACCATCGGCTTCATGGTCTCGGGCTCGAACAGCCAAGCCGGGCTGTTGGGGTGCTTGGCATAGGCCGAGGCACGGTTTTCCAGGAAGTAGAACCCAAAGCCGCCCCATCCTTTGAGCGGATCGAGATACCCATGGGCGGGCAAACCGGTCAGCGGGTCTTCCTTGCCCACAAGATCCTTGGACACTTGGTTGATTTCTTGCCAGGTGGTCGGCACTTCGGCACCGCCAATGCCACCCTCGCCAAAATAGTCTTTGCGATAGGCGAACGTGTGGCAATCCCCGTCGATGGATACACGGTATGTCTTGCCGTCCCAGGTGCCCACGGGCGCCTTGAGGTAATCGACATAATCATCCATGTCGATCTGCTCTTTCACCCAGTCTGGCATCTCCGAGGCAAGACCCTTGCCCAGAACATCGCCCTCGAACGGCGCGCCCATTTCGATGATGTCGAAATCCACGGTACCGGTGGCAATGGACTGCTGAAGACGCGCGTTATAGTCGGCCTGGGCAAGATCGATCCAGTTGATCTTGGCGCCGGTATAGGCCTCCCAAGGCTTGAGGAAGCCACGGAACAGGAAATTGTGCAGGTTTTGGTTGTTGAGCCCCATAAAGGTCAACTCGACCCCCGCAAACTCGCCCTCCGCCACGTTTTCTTTGGTGGCGCCTAGGCACATCTCGCCCACTTTTTGCCAATCGCTGTCGGTGGGCGAACCCGCACCGACGCCGGGGATCTTAAGGATCTCGGCGCGAACGTTGCTGTGCCCATCGGCCATGGCCGTCTTTGGCAGCATCGCGGCCGCACCGATGGCGGCAGTGCCTTTGAGCATCTGACGGCGGTTCATTTTCTGCGCCGCGCGGATGTAGTTATACAGTTCGACTTTCACGTGCGTCCTCCCAAGACAACTGTTGGTCGTTTCACCGTGGACAGATCGGGCGCACACAAAATTATTGTTTGGTTTGAATGGACTGCGCCGCAAGCTCCCCCACTAAGGCCTTAGTATGAAGGGAATTGACGCTAAGTCAATAAAAGCCGTTACTCAGCGTGGACAGCCCAGGTGCCTTTGGCTAGCATCCGGCTGAAGGGGAGGGGTCATCACAAGATGGCAGGCGTAAAAATTCAGGACATTCGCAAATCCTACGGCTCTGTCGAGGTTTTGCATGGGCTTAATATCGACATCACCGACGGCGAGTTCGTGGCCCTGGTTGGCCCCTCGGGCTGCGGAAAATCCACGCTTTTGCGGATGATCGCAGGGTTGGAGCCGATCAATGGCGGGACCATCGCGATCGGCGAGCGGGTGGTGAACAATCTGCCCCCGTCCGAGCGGGATATCGCGATGGTGTTCCAGACCTATGCCCTCTATCCCCACAAATCGGTGGCCGAGAATATGGGCTTTGCGTTGAAGGTCGCGAATGTGCAAAAGGCCGAGATTGCGCGACGGGTCAAAGAGGCCGCCGAGATCCTGAGCCTGACAGAGTATCTTGATCGCAAGCCCCGGCATTTGTCGGGTGGTCAGCGGCAGCGTGTGGCCATGGGCCGCGCCATTGTGCGCGACCCGCAGGTGTTCTTATTCGACGAGCCCCTGTCCAATTTGGACGCGAAACTGCGCATCCAAATGCGCACCGAAATC
>JBCBNR010000389.1:0-2871 GCA_039821665.1 Pseudomonadota bacterium | reverse complement strand
CGCGCGCCCCGAATTGACAGTCATCCGCCAGCGTTTGCTGGAAAGTTTGGTGGCGGATGACTGTCAATTCGGGGCGCGCGCGCAAAACCTCGCGGCTGAGCGCAACCGCATCCTGGTGCCGGTCTTGCCGCTGCAAGATCAATATCTCCAGATACACCCGGTCCAAAGTGGTGGCCCCGCCCACGCTTAGAATGCTGCGCGCACCCTCATAATCCTGTGCGTTTAGGGCGGCGGCCACCTGTTGTTGCAAAGTGACTTGCGCCTGGCCGGTGAGCGCCGTCTCGACCGGCGCGGGGCTTTGACCAAGGGCGGACAAGGGCCAAAGCAAGACTAGCAATGCCCAAATAGTGTGTTTCACGCGCGGTCTCCTGCCCCTTTTTGCCCGGATCTTTGCCCTTTTGGCTTTGCGGCTAACAGGCCAATGGGGCGACATCTTGAAAAAACTTTCTAGCACGCGACGGAATGCCCCTCATCCCCCGTTTCAAGGATAGGTCGCATGAAAACGGTGCGGCACCTGTTGAGGAGAAAGAGATGACATTCGCCAAAAACGCCCTCGTGGTCCTGTTGGCCGTCGGTGTGCCCCTGGGCACGGTTGTGACCGCGGGATCGGTGGCCGCACAAGCCCAGCAAACCCAAGCGAGCGAGCAAAGCCGGGACGCCCGCCAAATGGCCCATCGTGGGGGCGAGCGCCAGGGACGGGGTGGCATGGTGCGCGGGGCGCGCATGCTGCAGATGCTTGAGCAGTTCGACACTAATGGCGACCGTGCGCTGACCCAAGAAGAAGTGATCGAAGCCCGCGCCGCACAACTGACCGAGTTCGACGCCGATGGCGACGGTGCTTTGTCTTTGGCGGAGTATGAGGCCCTCTGGCTCGACGCAATGCGCGAGCGGATGGTGGACCGCTTCCAATCCCATGACGATGACGGCACGGGCACAATCACGTTGGAGGAGTTCCAAGAGGATGTGGCCCGTTTGGTGGAACGCGGCGACCGCAACGGCGACGGCGTTTTAAACCGGGATGACTTCATGCGACGCGGCGAGCGCGGCGCAAACCAAGGCGAGCGGTAGACAAGGACCCCACCGCGAGAGGAGGGCACGCGCAGCATAGCCTGCGCGTGCCCTTTTCCTACGACCTGCCTGGGCACACAGCATAGATGCGTGCGAAATTCACGATTATTTCCGCTCACAGCGAATTTATCGATTTTTTTGAAATCTCAACCCCCTCCCCCCTTGTCGGATCACCGCACGCTCTACCTTCGAGGCAGAGCATACGCCCGCGCGTGTGCGTCCAACCCGAAAGGATCCGTGCCATGACCCTCTCTGTTACCCGTCGAACTGCCCTTGCGGGGGCCGCTGCCGCCCCGTTGGCCCTGTCCGCCGCGTCCCCTGCCCTGTCCCAAGCCACGGACGGTTTGGCCATGGCCAAGGCGCGTGGCTTTCAACTGGGCGCGTTGGAGGTGACCACCCTGTTGGCGGGCACCGTGTCGCGCGAAGAGCCCCATAAGATCTTCGGCCTGAACGTCTCGGCAGAAGAGTTTGCGCAGGTGAGCGCCGACAATTTTATCGGCACGCAGGCAGCGCAGTTCTACTTCACCCCCACGGTGGTCAAAGCGGGCGACAATGTCATTTTGTTCGACACCGGGCTGAATGCCGGTGGGATCAGCGGCGCGCTGGCAGAAGGCGGGATGACGCCCGCCGACATCACCCATGTGGTCATCACCCATATGCACGGGGACCATATCGGCGGGTTGATGAGCGATGGCAGCCCCACCTTCCCGAACGCGGTATATGTGACCGGTCAGGCCGAATATGACCATTGGGCCAGCGCCGGGAACGAGCGGTTTGACGGCATGGTCAAACCGCTGGCTGAAAAGATGAGCTTTCTGGGCGATGGCGACAGCGTTGCCCCGGGGATCACAGCGGTGGCGCAGTTTGGGCACACGCCGGGTATGATGGGGTACATGCTGGAAAGCGACGGCAAGCAGCTGATGCTGGTGGCGGATCTGGCCAACCATTACGTCTACTCGCTGGGCTATCCGGATTGGGAAGTGCGCTTTGACATGGACAAGCCTGCCGCCGCTGCCACGCGGCGCCGGATCCTGGGCATGCTCGCCACCGATAAGGTGCCGATGATCGGCTATCACATGCCTTTCCCCGCCGCAGGCTATGTCGAGACGCGCGGCGACGGCTTCCAGTATGTTCCCGTCAGCTATCAGATGATGGGCTAAACCGCGCCACAAAATCAGGCAAACGCACCGCCCGCCCCTGACCGGGGTGGGCGGTGTGCGTTTGAGGGGGTGTAGGTGGTGGGTGATGAGAGACTCTGATTCCAAAGCGTCATCGAAAAACCGTAAAGCATTGAAAAATATGGTAAGGGCGTTGCCTTCCTGCTCGATTTTACCATACATTTCTGGCGGAGTTACCATACATTGAGGCCGATACTTTGCCTAAGCCAGATCGCATTCCCTACATGCACCGCAAGCCAGACGGGAGTTGGAAATACCAGCGCCGGGTGCCTCAAGATGCGCAAGAAATGCTCTGCCGTGACAAGTGGGACCTATCGCTTGGGTCCAACTATGTGAAAGCCGTCGATAAGGCACGCGCACTGGCCAGAGAACATGACGACGCCATAGGCTTGGCTACCAACCCAGAAGGAACGCAAGCTCGGGCGAAGCAAGAGCTATTCAATGACTGGTTTGACAAGGAACTTGTAGAAAGAGCATTCGAGCGCGAGCAGCGAGACGATAACTATTCCTATGCTAAGCGATGGCACTGGCGTGCCACCGAACAGAGGCTCCAAGACCTAGACGCCGAGCACCTAATGGTATTCGCCCACGTGGCGTTCGGGGAGCCGCTGAGAGCAGAAGTTAT
>JBCBNR010000388.1:0-2894 GCA_039821665.1 Pseudomonadota bacterium | reverse complement strand
AGTGCTGCGCCCAAGTCCAGTGGCGCGCAGGCATGGGTGACGATCAGCACCGGCGCGCTGTCGCCCGAGTGGCTGGTCTGGCGCATGCGATCGATCGAAATGCCCTTCGCGGCCAAGGCATCGGCCACTTGGGCCAAGGTCCCCGGTTGGTCTGCCAGCAACAGACGCAGGTAATACACGCCCGCACTGCGGGAATTGGCCCGGCGGGGTGCGGCAAGCGTTGCGCTGGGCTGGCCCAACGGTGGCAGGATCAGACCCCGGGCAACATCGATAATGTCCCCCACCACGGCCGAGGCTGTGGGCCCTTCGCCCGCGCCGGGACCTTGATAGACCGTCTGACCAATGAAATCGCCCTCGACCACAACCATGTTGGTCACCCCTTCCAGTGTGCCCAGCGGCGAGGTGGCGGGCACCAAGCAAGGCTCCATCGCAGCGCTCACCGCGTCGCCTTCGCGCGCGGCCACACCCAACAGTTTGACCCGGTAGCCCATATCGCCCGCTGCCCGGATGTCATCCAAGCTCACCCGCTCGATCCCGGTGATGGCCATCCCCTCATAATCGACCTGGGTGCCGAACCCGATGCTCGTCAACAGGGCAAGCTTTTGGGCCGCGTCGAACCCGCCTACGTCTGCGGTGGGATCGGCCTCAGCATAGCCTTTGGCCTGGGCCTCCAAAAGCACTTCGTTGAAATCGGCGCCGGTGCGCTCCATCTCTGTGAGGATGTAATTGCAGGTGCCATTCATCACCCCCATGATCCGGGTGATGCGGTTCGCCGCCAGCCCCTCGCTCAGCGCTTTGACAATGGGAATGCCGCCCGCGACCGCAGCCTCGAAACGCAAGGCAACGCCTGCTCCTTCCGCGCGTGCTGCAAGATTGGTGCCGTGGGTTGCCAGCATTGCCTTGTTGGCGCTGACCACGTGCTTGCCCGCGTCCAAGGCCGCCTCTGTTGCAGCTTTGGCGGGCCCATCCTCACCCCCCATCACCTCGACCAACAGGTCCACGTCTGCGGACGTGGCCAGGGCGACAGGATCGTCCTCCCATCCATAGGCCGAGATATCGACGCCCCGGTCTTTGGTGCGCGACCGGGCTGAGACGCGCACAATCTCGATCGGGCGCCCGGCGCGAGCTGCGATAACATCCCCGTGGGTCTGCAAGATTTTCACGACCCCGGCGCCCACGGTCCCCAGGCCCGCCAGCGCGATTTTCAAAGGCTCCGACATCTCTTACTCTCCGTCCTTGCGGTTCCGCTTAAGCGAGGCCCCTGAGAAGGGCAAGCCGCACGCGACCTTACAGGCGCGCAATTCTAGATTTCCGTCCCCCGCCCTGACGGGGTGAGGGGGCAGCGCCTGCTGCTTGCCTGATCTGCCCAAAAATCAGACCTGGGCAAATTGGGGCCGGTCACAGGGGGCCTTAGGGTTCCCAAAACCCCCATCCGTCGGGCACAAAGCCACGGCTCAGGGCAATCTTTGTCACCCGCTCTTCTTGGGTCCAGATCGCCTCCACCTCAAAGGCAAGATCTGGCAGGCTGACTTGCACGGTGGTGTCTGCCTCGGGTGGCACGTCTGCGCGATACCCAAACATACCCAAAGCGCGCAACAACGCGGGCTGATCGGGGGCATCTGCCCCGGGATCGGGCACCAGATCAATCTGCAAGGTGATGGGCGTGCCCAACACCATGCCTTTTTGAGTGTTCAAATGGTGCACCGTCAGGGCGGTCTCGTTGCGCTGGGTCGTGAAATCCCAGGTGTCTTGCGCGCCATCCTCTGCGCTCATTGGGCGGCCTGAAGCTCGGCATGCTCGGCCACCAGTTCTGCGCTGCGGGCCATCACCGCCTTCACGCCACGCGCGGCCTGGCGAATACGGTGTTCGTTCTCCACCAGGCCCAAGCGCACATACCCTTCGCCGTATTCCCCGAAGCCCACACCGGGAGAGACGGCAACATCCGCCTCCTTCAACAACAGTTTCGAGAAAGCCATGGATCCGATGGATTGAAACGCCTCGGGCAGTTTGGCCCAGGCAAACATGGTCGCAGGCGGTGGCGGGATCTCCCATCCCGCGCGCCCGAACGCATCGACCAGAACATCGCGGCGGCTGCGATAGATCGCACGGATCTCGCCAATGCAATCATCCGGCCCGTTTAGTGCGGCGGCTGCGGCCACTTGCACCGGGGTATACGCGCCATAGTCCAGGTAAGATTTGATCCGCGTCAGCGCACCGATCAGCCGCTCATTGCCCACCGCAAAGCCCATGCGCCAGCCGGGCATGGCGTAGGTCTTTGACATCGATGTAAACTCAACGGCCACCTCACGTGCGCCCTCGACCTGCAAGATCGACGGCGGAGGCGAGTCATCAAAATAGATCTCGGCATAGGCCAGGTCCGACAGCACCCACAGCCCATGTTTGCGCGCAAAGCGGATCAACTCGCCGTAGAACGCGAGATCCGCCAATTGCGCCGTCGGATTAGAGGGAAAGTTGACCACCAAGGCCACGGGCTTTGGCACCGAATGGGTCATCGCCCGATCCAGGGCTTGCATATACGCCTCTGGATCGAAGCGGCCGTCATTCAGGGTCTGGATATGGCGCAAGGTGCCGCCTGCGATCATAAAACCGTAGGGGTGGATCGGATAGGATGGGTTGGGCACCAGCATCACATCGCCAGGTGCCGTGATGGCCATGGCCAGATTGGCCAGCCCTTCTTTCGAGCCGAGGGTGGCAATCACCTCGGTCTCGGGGTCGAGCTTCACCCCAAAGCGGCGCGCGTAGTAGCCCGCCTGCGCCTTGCGCAAGCCTGGGATGCCTTTGGAGGCGGAGTAGCGGTGGGTGCGGGGTTTGCGCACCGTTTCCACCAGCTTGTCGATGATGTGGCTGGGAGTGTCCATGTCCGGGTTGCCCAT
>JBCBNR010000387.1:0-2909 GCA_039821665.1 Pseudomonadota bacterium | reverse complement strand
CACAGCCCATCAGGTCGCGCGCGGTCACCCCGTCTGCCTTGATCACCCGCGAGATATAGGACGAGATGACAGCCCCCAAATGCACCACCGGCCCCTCCCGTCCGGTGGAGCCGCCGGTTGATAGGGTGATGAGAGAGGCGAGCGTAGAGGCAAGGCCTGCCCGGTTCTCCACCCGTCCATCGCGCAACGCCGCCCCCTCGATCACATGGGCAAGCGAGCGTGACCGGCCGTCGGGCGTGAAAGCATGTAAGATCAACCCAACGACCAGGCCGCCGATCACCGGGATGATCAGCACCCAGAACCACGGCAGCTGAGCGGCGGTGCTGGCAAGCGCCAGGTCATCAGCCCCATAGACAAGCTCTTGCAGGGCCGAGATGGCCATGCGGAACAGCACCGCGGCCCCGCCTGCGGCCACCCCGATAAAGAGCGCGATCAGCCAGAACTGAAATTGGCCAGGCCCGTTTTGCTTGACCCTCTGGAAGCCCTGGTCGCAGGCCGAGGCTGTCTTGTCCCAAAAGGTGTTGATCCAGCTTTGGGGCGCGCTCACCTGCGACCTACCCTTTCCGGCGCAGGCCCAAGGGCTGTCCCAATTGCGCCGGGCGCGGTGTCTCGGCGTGATCCGACTTCATTTTGACCATGCGCGCCTGGGCCCAGTCTGGATAGGGCGCCCCGCGCCGTTCGGTCAGGTCCACGTTCATCAGCAATTGCTCGCAGGTCGCGGCAAGCGCGCCATCTGGGCTGCGCTTCAGTTGGATCATCAAATGCAAACGCTTGGGATCGCAGTCGATCACCAGGATCTCGGCCGCAAAGGCCTCGCCTTCCAACAACTCGCCCAAATAGCAGATGTGCGATTGCAGCGCATAGGGTCCCATGGCCGCGCTTTTGACAAAGCTTTCGCCCACGCCGAGGGCTGTTTCCAACAGATGGTCGATCGCCTGGTCAATGGCCATGGTGTAATAGGCCACGTTCATATGGCCGTTATAGTCGATCCAATCGGGCGGCACGGTCGTGGCGGGGGTTTTGTGGACCGCCCCGTAGGGGCCGTCATGGCCGGTTGGAACAACGCTCATTCACACTCTTTCCCATGGGCGGGCGGGCCAGTATGGTCCCGCTGGCGAGGAGGCACTGGAATGAGCATAGACAACGCAATCGCTGCATTGAAGTCCGAGTTGGGACCGCAAGTCTCAATCACACAAGCGTTGCGAGCAGAGCACGGCCAGAACGAAAGCTACTTTGACGAGGTTCTGCCCGATGCAGTCGTGTTTCCCGAAACCACGGCGGATGTGGTGCGCATCGTAAAAGCGTGTGCCGCCCATGGTTGTCCCATCGTACCTTGGGGCACGGGCACCTCGCTTGAAGGCAATGCCTTGGCGGTGCAGGGCGGCATTTCGCTGGATATGAGCCGGATGGACAAGGTGTTGGCGGTCCATGCCTCTGACCTGGACGCGGTTGTGCAGCCCGGGGTCACACGCGAGGCGTTGAACGTGCATGTGCGCGACCAAGGGCTATTCTTCCCGGTAGACCCAGGCGCCAATGCCTCGCTTGGAGGGATGGCCGCGACCCGCGCGTCAGGCACAACGGCCGTGCGCTACGGCACGATGCGCGAGAATGTGATGGCGTTGGAGGTGGTTCTGGCGGATGGGCGCGTGGTGCGCACGGGCACGCGGGCCCGAAAGTCCGCCGCGGGCTATGACCTGACCAAGCTGATGGTGGGCTCCGAAGGAACACTTGGCATCATCACCGAGCTGACGGTGCGTTTGCAAGGAATACCGGAGGCCATCTCGGCGGCTACCTGCGCGTTTCCCGACATAGCCTCTGCGGTGAACACCGTGATTGCCACCATCCAGATGGGTGTGCCCATGGCGCGCATCGAGTTTGTGGATGATGTCAGTGCGGCAGCGATGAACAGCTATTTTGGCACCGACCATCCGGTCCAACCCCACCTGTTCATGGAATTCCACGGCTCACAAACCGGCGTGGCCGAGCAGGCGGAATTGGTGGGGGAGATCGCCGCCGAGCATGGCGGGCAGGGTTTTGTGTGGTCCACCAAAGCGGAGGAGCGGAACCGCCTGTGGCATATGCGGCACAAAGCCTATTATGCCCAGAAAAGCCTGGTGCCCGGATGCTTTGCCGTGACCACCGACATCTGCGTTCCGATCTCGGAACTGGCCGATGCGGTGATGGCCACGCGCTCGGATATTGACGAAATGGGCCTTGTGGGTCCGATGCTGGGCCATGTGGGGGACGGCAATTACCACGCCGCCCTGCTGGTGGATCGCGACGACAAGGACGCGATGGCCCGCGCCAAGGAAGTGGCACATCGTATGGCCGAGCGCGCGTTGGCCGTGGGTGGCACTGTCACCGGCGAGCATGGGGTGGGCTTGGGCAAAAAGCGGTACATGGCCGCCGAACACGGTGATGGATGGGCGGTGATGGCGGGGCTCAAACGCAGCTTAGATCCACAGAACATCCTGAACCCGGGCAAAGTGGTGGAGGTCAACTGACTACGACCTAAGGGTCTGGCGGGTAAAAAAAGGCCTTCCCTCTCGATCGCCCACTGGGCATCAAACCTGCGATGACGAAGCGAGCTGCGTTGAACGTTGAGTGGCCTCAGAAAATTGCACAGTCGGCCGCGGTGTATCCCGCTCCTTTGCAAGCCTAAGGGATAATCCGAACAATCCGAGAGTTCGCTCAACGAGCTACAAAACCGCTACGACGACACAGTTGATTTCCGCGCACAGCTCTCTGCCGATTGCGATCGGGGGCTGTTGTCTCGAACGCCGCTCGCCTCCATCGTCGGCTCGCTATGGTTGTCGATCACCACGGCCTTTGGTGCGGCATCTTAATCATCGAACAAGCGAGCCGGACTTTTTCCTATCTGTCTTAAGTTGTCGTTGGTCGGCCTGGAC
>JBCBNR010000386.1:0-2915 GCA_039821665.1 Pseudomonadota bacterium | reverse complement strand
CCGGCGCGCATCTCGCACGGACGCTGCGCCCATCATCTCTAACATCCCCTCCAGCGTCCGGTCCCCTGGGGCAAGCGCGGACCACGACACCGCAATCACATGGCCCGGCGGCGTGATGTCGTCCAATCCTAAATAGGCGGCGGGAAGAACGGGCCCATGGCGCGTTGCACGAAACGCCTCGGTCCGGGGCGCTTGGCCCGCAATTGGGATCACTTCCGAGCGGGTCTCGAAAGGCACCGGGCCGTCGGGCGCCTCGTATTGCGTGGGGTTTGTGGGGTCCAAACGCTCCACATACAGGTCCAGATCATCCAGATAGGATGCGGTAAAGCCCCAGGCCAGCTGTGGCGAGCGGCCCATCAGGATCGCGGGCAGCCCCGGGATCGTCGCGCCGATCACGGGCCCTGTGGAAAGCTCCATGCGCGCGAGATACCACTGGGATGGGGCCGATAGGGCCAAATGCGGATCACTTGCCATCAGCGTGCCGCCCGATGCGCTGCGCGCGCCTAAGGCCGCCCAGGCATTCGAGGCCCCGGCAAAGCCTACAGGCGGCGGGCCAAAAGGCAGGGGGTCGGCAAGCTCCACCTCGCGCAGCGCTTCGCGCCATGGCACGCTGTCTTGGGCAGGGCTAGGGCCAGGGCGGCTATTGTTTTGGGCGTATTCCGGCAGCGCCATCACCGCCTCTGGTGGCAGGGGCATCAAATCAACCACCCGCGCCTCGTCGAGCAGCAAGCGCAGCCGCGCACGCAACCCCTCGCGGGCCATCTGATCGCTGAGATCCAGCGCCAGCAGGGCAAGCAGGGCCGCACTGTCCTGGGGCGTCCACGGTGCGATTTGGTTGGAGGCAAACATCAGCTCCGGCGCCCCGCGCCCCATGCCTTGGGTGCGCAGCAGGCGCAAGAACCCGTTCACACCCTCAGCATAGGCCTGCAAGAGCGCCTGTGTCTTAGGCGGCAATCCTTCCACCACGCGCCCCGCATGGTCGTACAGATCCAAGCTGCGCACCAGGATGTCCGTGTCCACAAAGGCAGGCCCGTAGGCCTCGGCCAACAAGCCCTGGACCCGCCTGCGCATCAAAAGCATCTGAAACAGCCGATCCTGGGCGTGGGCAAACCCTAAGGAATACAGCGCGTCTTCATCCGTGCTGGCAAAAATATGGGGGACCGCATTCGCATCGCGCACAATCTGCACCGGCGCGCGCAGGGCGGGGTCTTGCACGCTCAGATCATAGCGCGGCAGCGAATTGGACGCGAGGTAATAGCCGATGCCGACCGCAATCGCCCCCAACACGGCTCCTGCGGCCAGCAAACGTCCTATCCAGATGATGATGATGCGCATAAGGGATGAGCGTGGGGATCCAGATCAGGTGCCTTGACGGATCAGCCCTATCAAGCCACATCACGGCTCGCAATTGCGATTGATGACAGCTTCACATGAGGGATCGGGCCATGGCCAAAACTGCATTCATTGGATTGGGCGTGATGGGATACCCCATGGCCGGGCATCTGGCCGCCAAGGGGCATGAGGTGACCGTCTACAACCGCACCCATAGCAAGGCCGAGGCCTGGGCCGCCGAGCACGGGGGCCGTGCGGCCCCCACTCCGGCCCAGGCGGCCGACGGCGCCGAGTTTGTGTTTGCTTGCGTTGGCAACGACGATGATCTACGCAGTGTCACTGTGGGCAAGGACGGGGCCTTTGCCGCCGTGGCCGCAGACGCGGTTTTCGTGGACCACACCACCGCAAGTGCCGCCGTGGCACGCGAACTGGCCGTACAGGCGCAAACCTCGGGCTTTCACTTTATCGACGCGCCCGTCTCGGGTGGACAAGCGGGGGCCGAGAATGGCGTGCTCACGGTCATGTGCGGCGGTGCTCAAGCGCCTTACGCGCGCGCTGAGCCTGTGATCGGTGCGTTTGCGCGCGCGTGCCGGCTGATGGGCGACACGGGGGCAGGGCAGTTGACGAAAATGGTCAATCAGATTTGCATCGCAGGTCTGCTGCAGGGCCTGTCGGAAGGGATGAATTTCGCCGCGCGCGCGGGCCTCGATGGCGAGGCGGTGCTCGATGTGATCTCCAAAGGGGCCGCAGGCTCGTGGCAGATGGAGAACCGCGGCAAAACCATGCTGGCGGACGAATTCGATTTCGGCTTTGCCGTGGATTGGATGCGCAAGGATCTGAGCATCTGCCTGGCCGAGGCCGAGGCCAATGGCGCAGCCCTGCCCATGACAGCCACCATCGACCAGTACTACAAAGAGGTCCAAGCCATGGGCGGCGGGCGCTGGGACACCTCTAGCCTGATGCGCCGCCTGACGCGTTAAAGGTCTATCGGATCAGGCGCGAGTATTTCGCGCCTTCCAAAGACGCACCCACGATCAACCCGCGCTGACCATAGATCACCGAATAGATCGGGGCTGTGATGGTACGGGTGGACACGCCCGCGGACAGGGCGGCGGCATCGAACACGGCGAATTCTGCGTCTACGCCCAATTCCCATCCGTCGGTCACGCGAAAATCGCGCAGCACCTCTGTGGTCATGAAGAACAGCGCTTGGGCATAGCGTTGTGCGCCGATTTGAAAGCCGATGGCCGCCGCCGACAGAGACATGTAATCCACCGTGGCAGCCCCGATTTGCAATGCGCCTTCACCGTAGGCGCCCGAGACGACAAAGCCGCCTTCCAAAATGTCAGGGATGATCAGAACGCCCGCCGCCCGCTCAGCCAGGCCTTCGGTGCCGGGCACCGCCTGGAACAACAGGGCGCGCGACGCAGCGACCCGCGCGTCGATCGCCGCGGCAGTGTTACCGCCCCCATCCGAACAGGCCGCCAGGGCCGTACAGCTTGCAGCGCTCAACGCGAAATGGCGTCGGGTGAGATGGGTCATCGGATCAATCCTTTGCTCAATGGGCCTGTGCGCCGGTCTTT
>JBCBNR010000385.1:0-2918 GCA_039821665.1 Pseudomonadota bacterium | reverse complement strand
CCGGCGCATGGACCTGTTCAGCTGCATCCTCGACAATGCCCATCAGGCCCGGTGCTGAGCGCGCATCGACCCTCTGGGCTTCGACCGCCACCACCTCCCAATCCTCTTTGTGGGACATCGACATGGATAGTACCCGACCCACACCCGCCAGGACACCCACCGCCACCAACGCAAGCATCGCATAGGATGGCGTCCCGCCGGTAGACGACGCATAGAGCGCCCATAACAGCGCGATCAGGTGCACCCCGATCAGCAGCAAAAACAGACCGTTGAGCACATTTGCCAGGGTCGCCACGCGTGGGAAGATCCAGGTCAGCATCCCCCGCCCCGCAAGCGCGACCATCGACGACAACACAAAGATGGTGGCAAGCCCCACCGCCGCCAAGCCGGTCACAAAAGAGGTAAGACGCAAGACCGCAAAGAAATTGCCCAGCTCGCACGCCCCAGGCGAGAGGTTATAAACAAAGGCATTGGTGCACAGGAACACCGCCACAGGACTTTGATCCGGTGGCGTGTCCGCAAACAGCGACACCACCCAACCCAACAAAGGCAGGCTGAGCATCAACAGCAAAGCGATGACCGGGTTGTTCTTCATGTCCCCACGTCTCGGCGTTTCCTCAAGGATCAGGTTAGCAACTTGAGCGCAACACGCAATCTTCCGCTCCTAAATCAGGTTTTGCGGGTACTTTGCGTCAAAAATCGCTCGAAACTCCGGTCAAAATGGGGGAGGGACGGGGCGAAGAGGGAATGAGCGCGTGAGAGGGAAAACCATGGCAGAAGCGCCAAAGCGGGTTGGATTTATCGGGTTGGGCAATGTGGGTGGCAAGCTCGCAGGCTCGCTTTTGCGCAATGGTCTTGAGGTGAGTGTCCACGATCTGGATCGCAAGGCCGCGCATGCGTTCGAGGCGGCTGGCGCAAATTGGGCGGACAGCCCGGCCACGCTCGCGGCCCGCTCGGATGTGGTGATCACCTGCTTGCCATCGCCCGCGGCCAGTGCGGCGGTGCTGGAAGGCCCGGACGGTCTGTTGAGCGTCCTGGGAGCAGGGCAAATATGGATGGAGATGTCGACAACGGACGCGCAAGAGATCTCCCGCCTGGCCGCGAAGGTCGAGGCGACGGGCGCACGGGCGGTGGATTGCCCGGTTTCCGGCGGCTGCCACCGGGCCGCGACCGGCAACATCTCGATCTTTGCGGGGTGCGCGCGCGAGACGTTCGACGCGGTGTTGCCGCTGTTGACCATTTTGGGCCGCAGGGTGCTGCACACGGGCGAGATTGGCTCGGCCTCCACCCTCAAAGTGATTACCAACTACCTGGCCACGGCAAACCTGCTCTCATGTTGCGAGGCGCTGGTCACTGCGAAGGCCGCGGGCATGGATCTGGCCACGGCCTATGAGGCGATCCGCATCTCGTCGGGCACGTCGTTCGTGCATGAAACCGAAAGCCAGGTGATCCTGAACGGCTCGCGTGATATCTCGTTCACCATGGATCTGGTGCTCAAGGACATCGGGTTGTTCCAAACCATTGCCGAGCGTGCGGGCGTGCCCTTGGAACTGAACCCCAAGATGATCGAGATCTTCGAGGATGGGGCCGCACGCTTTGGCCCGCGGGAGTGGTCCCCCAACATCATCAAGCGCCTGGAAGAGGCGACAGGCCTGACCATCACCGCCCCCGGTTTCCCTGCCGAAATGATCGATGATGAACCCGAAGAGCCGGGCGCAGAGGTGGTCGTGCGCCGTGGATGAGGCGGAAGAGATCATGCGTCTGCCCGTCTCGCCCGCGCGCCGGGTGGTGTCGGTCGGGCTGCAGGCATTCCTGGGCCTGTTGTTCCTAAGCCTGCTGAGCATCGGCGAGGCGGGGGTTTGGTGGGGGCCCTGGGCGCTGGGTGCCTTGGGGCTGTACTTTCTAGTGCAAGCCTGGGGCATGTGGCGGGCCAGCGCGCACGACCTCGTTCTGCGCCGCGATGGGCTGTATGACAGTACCGGGGCCTGCGTGGCCCCATTGGCAGAGATCATGAAGATCGATCGCGGCGTCTTTGCCATGAAGCCATCCAACGGGTTTTTGCTGGTCACCCGCACCCCTGGCGGACGGGCCTGGGTGCCAGGGCTGTGGTGGCGAGTCGGGCGGCGGGTGGGCGTGGGCGGCACGCCCTCGGGGCGAATGGCGCGGCAGATGGCTGATGTGATTGCCGCCATGGTGATGGAGCGTAATACGCAGACCCCGGAGACTTGAGGTGGGCGTGGGCGCAACACGCGTCGCCCCTAAACCGGCGCAGGGTTGACGATACCCCCTTGTTGGTGCGCGACTTGCAGGTCTAGGGAGGTCTCAACTGGCCGCCCCTTTGCGCGAATATGGGCCGCGTACTGCGGCGCTTGGAAGGCTGGCAGGGAGTGCCTGCACCGCGCGCTTTTGGCTGCATGATCCAGACAGCACAATCCCGACCAGACGGCCCTAACTGAGCGGCCCCAACCGCGCGCCACCGGTTAAGATCCCAGCGGTCCATATGGCTTTATGGGAGCACCCCGGCGCCCTTGGGGCCAAAGCCTGCCCTACGACCCGGGTAACGCGCGCTACAAACCTTTTGATTGATAGCTCATCGCCACACGCTCGATGGCCACCAGATAGGCCGCAACCCGCAGGTCCTGCACATCGTCCCGCTCGTGCCAAACCGTGCGCATGCTGTCATAGGCCCCGCGCATGGTGTCGTCGAGGCCCGAGCGCACAAGCTCTAACTCGCCCGCCCCGCGCAGGTATTTGCGCTTAAAGCCCTCGGACAACTCCCATTTCAGGTCCGAGCTTTCGGACAGGCGCTGCAACTCATCCAGCAGGATCGTGTGGCGCGCTTCCTCTTGCCGACGCTGCATGCGGCCAAACCGGATATGGCTGAGGTTCTTGACCCACTCGAAATAGCTGACCGTCAC
>JBCBNR010000384.1:0-2924 GCA_039821665.1 Pseudomonadota bacterium | reverse complement strand
CTGAAATTTGGCCCCTCCATAGGGGATTGTGGCGCGTCGGACAAGGCTTTGTATGCCGCGGTATACGAGGAAATCGGAGGGCCACCACCAAAGCTGCGCTTGTTTTGCCGATGCGCAGCGATAGGTCTGAGGTATGGAATACCCGGACCCTTGCGATACCGTCTGGCTGAGCCGCAGCACCAAGCGTGCGGGGCTGGCTGGGCTTACGCTGTGGTGGGCGTTTGATTTGTGGGGCTTGGCCGCAGGGGGCGCCTTGGTGGGGCTGTCCGCAGCCCTTGATCTTTGGGCCCAGGCCGCCCGCAGGCCCTTTGCGCGCGCGTTGATCCCTGTGCCCGCCTGTCTGGGCCTTGCGGCCTTGGGTGTCGCTGTCACGGCGACCTGGGCGGACCGCCCCGTCATGGCCGGGCGAGGGGAGGGGCCCGCGTTTGTTGCAGCAGCACAAGGGCAGGACCGCCCGCGCCCGATCTACAAGGGTTTCGCGCGTCATTTGCCCGGGGATGGCCAAGGCAGCCAATAGTCCTTCGGGCCCGATTGCCATTTCGCACGCAACGCGGCACAAGCGCGGCCATGTCAGGAACCGACCACAGCCACACTCCCCCTCCCACGCCGCAGCCC
The DNA here is from genome assembly GCA_039821665.1 of Pseudomonadota bacterium. Taxonomy (GTDB): domain Bacteria; phylum Pseudomonadota; class Alphaproteobacteria; order Rhodobacterales; family Rhodobacteraceae; genus CANLSM01. The sequence goes on along the minus strand of JBCBNR010000384.1, from coordinate 2,309 downwards.
GCCTTTGTTCTGGTGGGGCCGCAAATGGGCGAGAATATCGGTGCCGCTGCGCGGGCCATGTGGAATTTCGGGTTGAACCGCATGCGCCTGATCGCCCCCAGGGATGGCTGGCCCAATCCGCGTGCGGTGGCGATGGCCTCCGGTGCGGCCACGGTGATAGACGGGGTGCGTGTGTTTGACGACACGGACAGCGCGCTTGGGGATCTGAGCTATACCTACGCCACCACAGCGCGGCCCCGAGATCTGACAAAAACCGTGTTCACCCCCGAGGCCGCGATGGCGGATGCCCGCGCGCGCATGGCCCGCGGCGAGCAGGTGGGCATTCTGTTCGGACCCGAGCGTGCGGGCCTACAAAACGACGACGTCGCACGGGCAAACGCCATCATCACCGTGCCGGTCAATCCGGCCTTTGCCTCGCTTAACCTCGCGCAATGCGTGCTGCTGTGCGCCTATGAGTGGGGCCGCGTGACCTTCGCGTCAGAGCCTGTGACCACCAGCGGCAAGGCGGTGCCGGCCAGTGGGGTGGAGATGACCGCCCTGCGCGACCATTTGGAGGCGCGGTTGGACGCTGTAGGCTTCTTCTGGCCCGAGGATAAGCGCGCCTCGATGGTCGAGAACCTGCGCAACCTGCTGTCTCGCCTGCCGCTGACGGATGCGGATGTGCGCACCGTCCACGGCATTGTCCGCGCCCTTGGCAAGCCCCCTGCGGGCCGGTGACGCGGTTGTGGCACGCACAAGCTCGCGCTAACTAACCAAGGGGAGGGCCAGGGTCATGTCAGGCAAACGCAGCATTTTCGAAGAGGTGGACGGCAGCCGCGCAGAGCAGGCCACGCCTACGCCCGTGGCCGAGACCCGGGACGGTGCGCGCGGGGCCATTGCCCTGTGGCTCAGCGCGCTGTTTGCGCTGGTGGTGGTGATGATCGCCGTGGGCGGCCTCACCCGGCTGACGGATTCGGGCCTGTCCATCACCGAATGGGCGCCCGTCACCGGTGCCATTCCCCCCTTAAGCGCCGAGGCCTGGGATGCCGAGTTCGAGAAGTACCGGGCCATCCCCGAATACCAGTTACAAAACAAGGGCATGAGCTTGGCAGAGTTCAAGGTCATTTACTGGTGGGAATGGGGACACCGCCAATTGGGTCGGGTGATCGGTCTGGTCTGGGGCTTGGGTTTTCTGTGGTTTCTGACGCGGCGCCAGATCCCCAAAGGCTGGACCGGGCGACTGGTTCTGCTGGGCGTTTTGGGCGGCCTTCAGGGGGCGATCGGGTGGTGGATGGTCTCCTCGGGCCTCACCGGCACGATGCTTGATGTCGCGTCCTATCGCCTGGCCACCCATCTGGGGCTCGCCTTCGTGATCCTGGGGCTGATCGCATGGTATGTCCAAAAACTCAGACGCACGGAGATGGAGCTTTTCAAGGCCCGCCGGGTGCGAGAGGACAAGCTTGCGCGCCTAAGCGCTGTGCTTGTGGGCATGGTGTTCGTGCAAATCCTCCTCGGCGCATTGGTCGCAGGCATCGATGCGGGGCGCTACTTTCCCAGTTGGCCGCTGATGGCGGGCCAGATTGTCCCACCGGATGTTTTCGATCTGACGCCCGGATGGCGCAACTTTTTCGAAAACGCGGGCCTTGTGCAGTTCATGCACCGAGTCTGGGCCTATCTTATCGTGCTCAAGCTGATCTTTGTGTGGATGTTCTCGCGCCGAGCGGCCTTGGTGGCGGTGCGTCGCGCCTTCGATTGGGTCGCGGTGGTGATGTTCGGGCAAATGGTAGTCGGGGTGATCACCGTGCTCTCGGGGGCCCAATGGCACGCGGCGATCTTCCACCAATTCCTGGCGGTGGTCCTGTTTGCCCTGGTCTTGCGCGCGCGCTTTGTCAGCCTCTACCCGCCCGAGCAGCGGATCGCCCGCGCATAGCCGGCCCACCCCCTGTGCCCCAAGCAACCCAAGGCCGCAGGGCGCCCCTTTCATTTTTGCCCAAATATCCCGGGGGGGTCCTGAAAGGACGGGGGCAGCGCCCCCTCGCGTCCGGCGCCCCTAGCGCTCGTCCGACCAGGTCGGGCTGCGCTTGTCCAAGAACGCCGCGATCCCCTCTTCGGTATCCCGGTGCAGCATATTGGTGACCATCACATCCCCCGTATAGGCATAGGCTTGATCCAGGGGCATCTGGATCTGCTCGTAAAAGGCGCGTTTGCCGATGGCCACTGCCGAGCCAAGTTTTGCGGCCAGAGTCTGCGCCAGGGCCTGGGTCTCTGCATCCAACCGCGCCTCGGGCACCACCCGGTTGACCAGACCCAGGGTCTGCGCCTCCTCGGCC
>JBCBNR010000383.1:0-2924 GCA_039821665.1 Pseudomonadota bacterium | reverse complement strand
GGCAGGCGCACGCCCTGTCCCCGCTTGCGGCGCTGTGGCGGTGGCAAACCGCCCGCAGGCTGCGCACACCGCCACGCTATACCGCCCCGGTGCCGGTCATCTGCATCGGCAATCTGAACGTAGGTGGGACAGGCAAGACCCCCGTGGTCCAGGACCTGGTCACCGGTCTTGCGGAAAAAGGTTTGCGGCCCGTGGTGCTGAGCCGTGGCTATGGTGGGCAGATCGCTGGCCCGGTCGCCGTGGTGCCCGCGGATCACACCGCCCGAGATGTGGGGGACGAGCCGTTGTTGCTGGCACAGTTCACGCCGGTTTGGGTCGCGCGGGACCGGGCCATGGGCGCGCGCGCAGTGGTCGAGGCGGGCGCAGGCGATGTGATCGTTCTCGATGACGGGTTTCAAAACCCGACCCTTGCCAAGGATCTGTCTGTCTTGGTGGTCGATGCGGAGCGCGGTTTTGGCAATGGTCGGGTGATGCCAGCAGGGCCGTTGCGGGAACCTGTGGCCGCTGGTCTGAGCCGCGCCGCGGCCTTGGTGACCATGGGCCCCGCATCCCCTGGCAGGCAGTTGGCCCAAAGCCTCGGGCCACAGGCACCGCCCCATCTGAGCGGGGAACTTGCGCCGTTGCAAACGGGCCTTTCGCTCGCAGGTGCGCCTGTTATTGCTTTTGCGGGCATTGGCCGGCCCGAGCGGTTCTTTGCAAGCTTGCGCGACCAGGGTGCCGATTTGATCGCAACGCACCCTTTGGCGGATCACGCGCCCCTGGCAGATGCGTTCTTGCGCCGGGTGATCCAAGACGCGCGGGCCCGTGGCGCGCGGGTCATGACCACAGAAAAGGATGCGATGCGCTTGCCGGACTGGGCCAGGCGCGAGGTGCAGGTGCTGCCCGTGCGCGTCCAGTGGCACGGGCAGAATTTGATGGAATTTTGCGCCACAGCGCTTGGGCTTTAAGACCCAAGCTTCTCGTTCAGCACACGCTCAAACTCGCTATAGCCCATGTTGCTGTATTTCTCGCCATCGATGACAAAGGACGGCGTGCCGGTCACATCGTCGGCTGACGCGTTGGTCTGATACTGCTCGACCAAGGTTTGGGCCCACTCGCCATCTTGCAGGCAGGCATCCATTTGCGCGTCCGTCAAGGCCGCCTGACGGCCCATCGCAAAGAGGTTGGAGGCAACCTCTGCCGGGTCATTGCCGCGCGGCCACGAGCTTTGGTTGGCAAAGATCATGTCGACCATGCCGAAATACCGGTCTTCGCCGCCGCACCGGGCCAACATGCCTGCCCAAAGGCCGTAGCGGTCGAAATAGACCTCGCGCAGAATAAATCGCACCTTTCCGGTCTCGATGAACTCTTCATTGATCCGGGGGAAAACCTGCTCGTGGAAGGTTTTGCAATGGGGGCAGGTGAAGGACGCGTATTCAACCACGGTGACGGGCGCGTCAGGGTCACCTTTGACCATATCGCCGGTAAGGCGGGGCGCTTGCGCCTCTTGCGCGAGGCTTGCGCCCGCGGACAGGGTGGCGGTTGCGGCAAGGCCGGACCCGATGAGGGCGCGGCGGGTAAGGCGGGGCAGGAACATGGATCTCTCCTAAGGCTTGACAGTCTATGTCGGTTTGACCGGGGGACGGCGACGGGCGACATGGCCGCCCAACAGTTCAAGGGCGGCGCGCAGCTCGGCATCGACCACGGCCTGGGTGTCACGGGAGGTGCGCGGTGTGGCCTGAGGGGCCTGGCTCTTGGGCTGGAAAGGGCGCTGCGGTTCGGCAAAGCCCATATGGCCCACTTGTTGAATGCGGATGCGCGAAATGGCGTTGTACCCATAGCAGGTGTTGACGCGCGCGCGCAGGGTCTCGCGGCTCATATCTACGGCCGGGGCAAGCGCGCCGGTGGTGCGCACGGTCAGCGTGCCGCCCATCCCGCCCTTGCCGAAAGACACGCGTTCGGGCGTGCACAAGGCTGCAAGCTCGGCCCCCACAATCTCCGCCCATTGGGTGACAAGCCGCATTTGGGCAAAGCCCCGGGCCTGTGCGGCACCCGCGATGCGCTTGGCAAGCAATCCCCCCGTTTGCGCAAACCCATAGGTCGTGCTGCGTCGCCCTTTGGGTGCGTCCTTTCGGCGGGTCGGCTGCGCCGGTTTGGATGTGGTGTTCTGAGCCATGATGAGGAACACTATCAGCCCAGGGCGGGCCTGACAGGCTTTATTGCGAAAAGCGGAGTTAAATCTTGCGTGAGCACGCGGCAGCAGTGTTGGAATGGTACGACACCCACGGGCGGGTGTTGCCCTGGCGGGTGCGGCCCGAGGATCGGGCGCGCGGTGTGGTTGTCGACCCCTATAAGGTCTGGCTGTCCGAGATCATGTTGCAGCAAACCACTGTAGCCGCGGTCAAAAGCTATTACCTGACCTTTACTGGGCGCTGGCCCCAGGTGGGTGACCTCGCCCGCGCTTCGGACGCGGATGTGATGGCTGCTTGGGCGGGGCTTGGGTATTACGCACGGGCGCGCAACCTGTTGAAGTGCGCCCGCGTGGTGGCCCAGGACCTCGGCGGTGTCTTTCCCGACAGCCAAGAGGCGCTGCAGGCCCTGCCGGGGATCGGGCCCTACACCTCTGCCGCGATTGCTGCGATTGCCTTTGACCGCCCGGCCACCGTGCTGGATGGCAATGTGGAGCGGGTGATGGCCCGCCAGCACAAGGTTGAGATGCCGCTGCCCGCCAGCAAGGAGGTATTGCGCGCCCATGCCCAGGCGCGCACGCCGACGCAGCGGGCGGGCGACTATGCCCAAGCGGTGATGGATCTTGGTGCCACGATCTGCACACCCCGCAGCCCTGCCTGTGGCATTTGCCCTTGGCGCGACCCATGTGCAGCACGTAGGGCCGGGACTGCAGCGGACCTGCCAAAGAAGACGCCAAAGAAGAAAACACCGACGCG
>JBCBNR010000382.1:0-2926 GCA_039821665.1 Pseudomonadota bacterium | reverse complement strand
CCGGCAACTTGGCACCTCATAACCCGGACAGAGGTGCTGACAGGCGACAGCGCGCGCGCGGCCCAAATGCGCGCCCGCTATCGCCAGTTGCGCGGGGTCGCGGTGGAGGACATGCCCCTGCTGCCGCGCCGGGATGTGCCCGATTTGCTGCTGACCCCGCCGGTCAGTGCCAAGGCTGCAAAGACCCTGCACGCTGCCCAAGTGCTGTTTGCCAAAGGGCCGGGGCAGGGCCCGGCCGTGCCGCCGCCTGGGGCGATCCCAAAGCAGATCTTTAGTTATTGGGAGGGGGAGCGCAGCGCGCCGCTTGCCCAAATTGCCCAAAGCTGGGCGCGACTGCACCCGAACTGGACGTGGCGTTCGTTCGAGGCCGCCAGCGCGCGGGACTGGCTAAACCGTGCGGGAGACGCGCAAGCCGACACGGTGCGCGCGGCGTTCGACGCCGCAGGTAGCCCCGCGCAGCGCGCGGATATTCTGCGCTTGGCGCTCTTGGCGCGCGAAGGGGGGCTTTATGTGGATCTCGACGATCTTCCGCGCGCCCCGGTGGACGATATGCTGAATGGCGCCGATCTGGTGGTGGTGCAGGAAACCGGGCTCGGCGCCCTTGCAAACAGTTTTCTGGCCGCTGCGCCCGGCCACCCGATGATCCAGGCGGCCCTTGACCAGGCACTCAAAGCACCGCCCACCGAAGGGGTGGAGACCTGGTTGCTGACCGGCCCAGGCCTGCTGGCCCGCACCTGGGTCGACCTGTTGGAGATGGCGCCGGACGCGCTGTCATCGGCGCGCCGGGTGCCTTGGACCGGGTTTTGCGCCCTGGTGTCCCCTAACCTCAAACTGCCCCACAAATACCGCGACGATTACTGGCGCACCGCTGACGGCTAGGCGAGGCTTAGGCGGCCCCGGCCTTGGGGCTTTCCTCGGCACTTGTGTCGGGGGCTTTGCTGGGATCGTTGGCGGGTTCCACCGTCTCGATCCGCACCTCAGCCTCGGGCGTGTCGTTGCCACCGTCGCCACCTGCATCTGACATCGCCTCGGCGGTTTGGTCCGAATGGTCTTCGAGGGACCCTACGATCAACGGTAGCATTGCCGCCGTCGTGCCACTGCTGTCCGGCGTGGACGGCGGCGTGGTCCATTCCAGGGTGTCGAACGCGTCGCAGGCCGAGCAGATGGGCGTCCAGCCCACATGCGTGGTTTTACAGTTCGAGCAGATCCAAGTCTCATCGCGCGATGCGCTCAAAGCTTTGGCAAGCCAGCCGCGCACCACATTGTCCGCAGCCCCTTCGCCTTTTTCGATCGCGGCCATCAGCGCGTAGACGCGCGTGGTGGGCCGTGTCTCGGCCAGATCGCCAAGGGCTTTGCGTGCGCCCGGGAAATCCTCATCCGCCAGGGCCAGTTCGGCAGCCGTCATCTTGCTTTCCGGGTGGGTTGGGTTCTTGCGCAACAACGCCTCGAACCGCTTGCGCCGCTCCGCGGGGCTTTCGTCGGGGGCCAGCTTGGCAAACGCCGCGGCCAGATCGGGATGGGGCGATTGTGCCCAGGCAGTTTTCAGCCCATTGACTGCGGCGCGCCCTTCCTCTGCATCGTCGTGCAACCGTGCCGCCATCACAGCGGCAGGCACGAGACCGGGCACCAGCTTGTTGGCGCGATAGGCGTTGTCGCGCGCACCGGCCGTATTGCCCTCGGCCTCGGCCAATTTGGCGTTAGCAAGGGCCAGCACAGCCTCGCGTCGCTTGCCCACGTCGCGGGGCAATTGGCCATGGCGCACCTTGGCTTGTAGGGTGGTTTTCGCGCCGGACCAGTCCGCCTCGCCCGTTTGCAACTGAAACAGGGTGTCGGCTACGTCATCCTGCTTGGGCCGCATGGCAAAGGCTTTCTGGGCCAATTGCAACGCGGTTTCCGTGTCGCCCTGTTCCAGCTTTTGCGCCAGCAGCCCTTTGACCCCGACAAAGCGCGTGCGGTCGTCGGTGAGCATTTCCTTGTAGTACCGGGTGGCCTTGCTGGTGTTGCCGTTCAATTCGGCCGCTTGTGCGTTCAACAGGCGGGTCAGATCGGGCTTGTCGAGCAGCATCTCGGCGCGTGCAGCCTTCACCTGGGCCTTTCGGCCATCGCCGGAGGCCAGGGCCATCAGCCCCTCGGACAGGGCGTCATACCCTTTGCGCTCGCGGTTGCGGTCGAAGTACCGGCTTAGCGCGTTCCGTTCGCCGGTGAGGAAGCGCAAGGTCGCAACGATCAGGCCGGCAAGCTTCAACAGCACCCAAAAGGCAAAGAAGGCCAGCAGACAGATCAGCAGAAAGCCGATGGGCTGCAATGTGACTTCTCGGCCCGCAAAGGCCAGGCGAATTTCGCCTGGGGTTTCCAAAATATACCCTGCACCGAAGGTCAGCGCGATGGCGATGGCGACGAAAACAAGGACTTTGGCGAGTGACCAGAGCATGGTGCGACCTCCCGATCAGTTGCTAGGCGACAGGGTCGCGGACAGCCCGTCAAGCGCGTCGAGCGCACTCAACCGGCTTTGGGCCATATCGACCCATGGGGCAATGGTCTGGGCCGCGGCACCGCTGAGCGTTGAGACCTCTGCCAACGCTGCGGCAAAATCTTCTGCGTCCACGGCGGCCTGCGCCCGGCTGAGCACAGCGTTTGCGCTGTCGCCTTCTTGCGGCTCCAGCGCGCGGGTGGCCACTTGGCTGGACAGGAACGCGCCTAGGCGCGCGCCCACGCCGCCATCTTCGCTGGCGGTTTCGCGAACGCTGGCCTTCACCGCCTCGCTCGCCAGATCCCCAAAGGAGGTGCGCAGGCTGACGGCACTTGGAATGCCGCTGTCGGCAACCGCGCTGAGCGCATCCGGTGCAGGCGTGCCGCTGGCTTCGGCCAACTCGGCTAGGGCATCGGCAAAGGGCGCGCCCTCGCGGGCCAGTGCATCCACTTTGGC
>JBCBNR010000381.1:0-2927 GCA_039821665.1 Pseudomonadota bacterium | reverse complement strand
GGGGTATCGACCGGGATGTCGGGATTTGAGGCGCGTGCGCTGCCTTAAGCGGGCAGCAACGCGGCTTTGGGCAGGCAGATCTTAAAGCGCGTGCCACCCTTGCCCGTATCCAACAGATCCAACTGTCCCCCGTGGCCTTTGACCAGCTCATGGGCGATTGCGAGGCCCAGGCCGGTGCCGCCACGCCGCGCACCGCCCTTGAAGGGCTTGAACAGAAATTCCAGCGCCTTTGGCGGCAGTCCGGGCCCGGTGTCGCGCACGATGATCTGGGCCATCGCTCCCTCTCCTTGGGCCTCGACCACCACCTCGCCCGGCTGACCTGTGGCCTCGATCGCCTCTCGGGCGTTTTTGATCAGGTTTGCGAACACACGGTACAGTTGCTCGGGGTCGCCATTGACCTCTAACATCTCGGGCACATCGCAGCGCAGCGTCACCTCGCCTGTGCCTGCGCGCAATCGGTCGCTGTCCATCACATCCTGGATGAGGGCTGCGAATTTGACCGGGCGCAGCTGGGGTGCGGGTTCTTCTGCCTTGCCGAAGGCCAGCGTGTTCTCGCACAGAGAAATCGCTCGGTTGAGCGAGTTGATCAGTTTGGGCGCTGTGCGCGCAACCCTTGGGTCATCGCTCATCTCGATCCGGTCGGCCAGCAAGGTCGCTGTGGTCAGCATGTTGCGCAGGTCGTGGCTGATGCGGCTGACCGCGCCCCCCACCCCTGCCAGTCGCTCTTTCTGCTTCAACGCAGAGGTCAGCTGGGTTTGCAGATCCGCCAACGTCAGCTCCGCATCGCGCAGCTCCACCACGCCGGAGCGGGGTGTGATGATGCGTCGATTGTCCTCCGGGTCATCGCGATAACGGATCATATGGCGGACAACCCGGCGGATGGGTTTGACCAGCACCGAGCGGACCGCAAGAAACAACAGGGCCGCTGTCACAATCGAAATGAACAGCGACAGCCACAGGATGTTCAGCCCGTAGGCCAGCATCGCGCTGCGCAAGGGCGCTTCATACAACGTCGCTTCGATCTCGACGCCTGCGCCTTTGACGGGCATCCCGATCACCCGAATGACCCGAGGTTCGGCGCGTACAATCGTGCGCAGCGCATCCCAGATCAGCGTCACCGTGCCCGCATCGCGGATGTCATAGGTCTGCTCGACCATCTGGGGCATGTCAGAGGCAAGGATCAATTCGCGCACCGCATCCCGGCGCAGAACGATGTTCAGCACTTCCGCATTGCCCAAAAGCTCGGTCTCCAACTCTGGGTCAACCATGTCATTGGGCGAGGCGAGCAGCACCAGCGAGGCTACCTGGCTGAGCTCCAACCGCTCTTGCAGGTAATCCACCCGAAAGCGTGCAATGGACGGCACGAAGATCAGCACCTCGGCAATCATCACGAAAATCACCGTGAGGATGAGAAACCGTCCAGAGAGAGAGTGTATGAACCGCATTCCCGGGCCTTTAAGCTGCGTATCATGTATGGCGCGCATCCGCGCCCCACAAGCGTTAGAGGTACTTCTGCACGAAACGGACCACCCGTTTCACGGTCTCATTCTCGAACAGACGCGGGACATAGTATTGGCCCGCCGCGCGCTTGTTGATCTCGCCCAGCGTCGGATACGGGGCGACCATGTTGGCCACAGCGGAAATTTTGAGCTTATTGGCAATCACCAGCGCCCAGGTTTGGATCAACTCGCCTGCCTGTTTGCCCACGATGGACGCGCCCACCGGTCGCCCCTTGTGGACCATCACCTTGATCAGGCCGGTTGTCGCCCGCTCGGTGCGCGCACGGTCGTTCTCGGCATAGTCAAAGCGCAGAACCTCCAGGTGGATGCCGTATTCCTTTCGGGCTTCCTGTTCGGTCAGGCCCACTTGGGCAATCTCGGGTTCGGTATAGGTGACCCACGGGATATGCGCGGTGCTGGCCTTGGCGGGCAGACCAAACAGGGCCGAGCGGATAACAACGCCGGCATGATAGCCCGCCACATGGGTAAACTGCAGCCCGCCCGCCACATCGCCAATGGCATAGACCCGGCGATTGGTGGTTTTCAGCTGTGCATCCACCTTAATGCCAGTGCGCGTGGTCTCGATCCCCGCGCGGTCAAGATCCAACCTGTCCAAGTTGGCCTTGCGCCCCACGGCCATCAGCACGTGAGAGCCCGCGTAGTGGCCCCCGCCTTTTGTGTGCACGGTGATCGCGCCGGCTTTGCCCTCGATGCGCTCGGCCAGGGCGTCCTCGACAATCTCCACGCCTTCGCTGCGCAACCGCTCCAACGCGATCGCCGCTAGGTCCGGGTCGTCCTTGCCCAGCGCCTTTGCGCCTTCCAACACGGTGACCTTGGCGCCTAGGCGAACATGGGCCTGGGCCATTTCCATCCCGATGGGCCCACCGCCGATGATGATCAGATGGTCAGGCCGCTCGCGCAGGTCAAAGATGGTCTCGTTGGTGTAATAGGGCACATCGGCAAGGCCCGGGATCGGCGGCACCAGGGGGGAGGAGCCGGTGGCGATCACGATCCGGCGCGCGGTGATCTCGTTCTCGCCTGCCATCACCCGGTTTGTGTCGATGAACCGCCCAAACTCCGATATGACGCGCACGCCCAGGCCTTCAAACCGCTCGACACTGTCATGGGGGGCAATGCCTGCAATGACCTCGGCCACGTGGTCCTTGGCCGCGGCATAGTCGATCTGCGGGGTCATGGGCGCGATGCCAAAGGGCTGACCTGCGCCAAACGCATGGGCATGCTTGGCCGACGCAATCAGCGCCTTGGACGGGACGCAGCCATAGTTCAGGCAATCCCCGCCCATCTTATGCCCTTCAAGAAGGGTCACATCCGCGCCCATCTGCACGGCACCGGCCGCCACACTTAACCCTCCAGAGCCTGCGCCGATGACCAGAAGGTCGGTTTTGATCCGTGTGGCCATGGTCACTG
>JBCBNR010000380.1:0-2934 GCA_039821665.1 Pseudomonadota bacterium | reverse complement strand
AGCGCGCCGGTCAGCATGATCTGCATGGCGCGAAACGGATCCTCGCCGATGAACACGACCACCAAACCGGCCACAAAGAAGGCCAGAAACAAATTCAAAAGTGGGATCAGGCCGATATCAGCCCAAAGGGGAAGCTGTTTCATGCCGCACTCTCCGAGCGTGGGTCGATGCCCGCCATCAAAAGGCCAAGTTCGTTTTCATCTGTCTCGCCTGGCAAACGCTCGCCCGATATGCGGCCGTCGAACATCACGATGATGCGGTCGGACAGGGCCAAAATCTCCTCCAACTCCACCGAAACCAACAGGATCGCCTTGCCCTTGTCGCGCAGGGCAACAATCTGTTGGTGGATAAACTCGATGGCCCCAATATCCACGCCCCGGGTCGGCTGACCCACCAAAAGCACGTCTGGATTGCGCTCGATCTCGCGGGCCAGAACGATTTTCTGCTGGTTCCCGCCCGAAAAATTGGCGGCCTTCAGATCCGGGTTGCCGGGGCGCACGTCGAACCTATCCATCTTGCCCTGCGCGTCCGAGCGGATGGCCTGACGGTTCAGCAGACCCATAGAGCCCTGGAATTCCTGTGCGTCGTGATAGCCAAAGCATGTGTTTTCCCACGCGCCATAGGGCATGATCAAACCCAGCCGGTGCCGGTCCTCGGGCACATGGCCCACCCCCCGGTGGCGTCGGTCGCGCGCGTCATCGCCGCCTTTGAGGTCCAATTGCGCACCATTCAAGGTGACCGTCCCGTCCGAGGCTTCTGTTATCCCGCCCAGCACCTCCAACAGCGCAGACTGGCCGTTGCCGGCCACACCGGCCACGCCCAAGATCTCGCCTGCCTTGAGGTCGAGCGAGACGCTCTTTAGTCGCAGCACCCCATCCTCGCCGGTGACGCTGAGGTCTTTGACGGACATCAGCGTTTGGGTCGGTTGTGCGGGCGTTTTGTCCACCTGCAGCAGCACCCGGCGCCCGACCATCAGCTCGGCGATTTCGGCGGGCGAGGTGTCGGCGGTCTTGACCGTCGCTGTCATCTCGCCGCGCCGCATCACACTGACCGTGTCGGTGACCGCCATAATCTCGCGCAGCTTGTGGGTGATCAGGATGATGGTCTTGCCCTGGGCCTTCAGCCCTTCGAGAATGCGAAAAAGATGGTCCGCCTCCGCGGGCGTCAACACGCCTGTGGGTTCGTCCAAGATCAAGATATCGGCCGAGCGGTAAAGCGCCTTCAGGATCTCCACGCGTTGCTGGAACCCAACCGCAAGCTCGCCCACCACCGCGTCGGGATCGACCTCCAACTCATATTCCGTTGCGAGGTTCGACAACAGCTTGCGCGCCTTGGACAGCGACGGGCGCAAGAGCGCCCCATCCTCGGCCCCAAGCACCACGTTTTCGAGAACGGTGAAGGGTTGAACCAGCATGAAATGCTGGTGCACCATGCCGATCCCCGCCGCGATCGCATCGTCGGAATTGTCGATCCGCGCAGGGGCGCCGTTGATGAAAATCTCGCCCCGGTCCGCCTGATAAAACCCATAAAGGATCGACATCAGCGTGGATTTGCCCGCGCCATTTTCGCCCACAATCCCGTGGATCGTGCCTTTGGCGACGCTCAAATCAATATCTTTGTTGGCCTGCACCGGGCCGAAAGACTTCGAGATCCCCCGGAGTTCGATCGCAGGTGCGAAAGAGGCGGCCCCGTCAGGCCGCCCCTGGTTCTTGGAAGCGCCTTGCGTCACTTACGAGACCGGGCAGCTGTCCGAGCTCATGTAATCGTGCACTTCGATCTCGCCCGCTTCGATCTTGGCGGCAGCGCCATACACTTCGGACAACATCTCGAAGCTCACGAGGTTCTCGTTAAAGCCGTCCATGGCAATGCCGACACCACGTTCGGCCACGCCCAGCACGCTGAACCCGGTGGTGAACTCACCGTTCTTGGCGTCCATCAGGGCGTTATAGACAGCATTGTCGACCCGCTTGAGCATCGAGGTCAGAACCGAACCCGGCTGCATGCCGTTTTGGTTGCTGTCCACGCCGATGCCCAGAATGCCAGCGTCAGCGGCGGCTTGCAGCACGCCCCGGCCGGTTCCGCCAGCGGCGTGATAGACCACGTCAGCCCCCTGATCGACCTGTGCGCGGGTCAGCTCGCCACCCTTGGTGGGATCGTTCCACGCAGCACCCGTGGTGCCGGTCATGTTCTGGATCACGGTTGCATCCGGGTTCACCGCTTTCACGCCTTGCACATAGCCACAGGCAAACTTGCGGATCAGTGGGATATCCATTCCCCCCACAAAACCGACGGTGCCCGTCTCGGACTTCATCGCGGCCATCATGCCCACCAGGTACGATCCCTCATGCTCGTTAAACACGACCGAGCGTACGTTGGGCTGATCCACCACCATGTCGATGATGACAAACTGGGTGTCGGGGAAGTCAGCGGCCACCGCTTCCATCGCCGAGCCATAGGCAAAGCCTGCGACCACGATGGGCGAGTTGCCCTGCTGTGCAAAACGGCGCAGCGCCTGCTCGCGCTGGGCATCGGACTGGATCTCGAACTCGCGATAGGCGATCCCGGTTTCGGCTTTGAACCGCTCCGCGCCGCGGAAGGACGCCTCGTTGAACGAGCCATCGAACTTGCCGCCGATGTCAAAAATCACCGCTGGTTTGATGTCTTGAGCCAGCGCCGATGTCGCCATGGCAAGGCCAGTGGCCGCTGCCGCAAGAGTTGTCAAAAAGCGCATTAAAACCTCCAAGTTGGTGCTTTGCGGGACCATAGGGGCGGCATTTGAGGGACCGACATGACCCAACCCCCGGTCGCACAGACAAAAGCAGTAAGGCGAAGGGGTTTGGCTGGGTCAACGCCTTTTTAACCGATTGGCCCCGCGCAGCGCCACGGTTGCGCAGTTCACAGGCGTTTTTGCAAAACCAGTGCGGTGATCTTGGT
>JBCBNR010000379.1:0-2936 GCA_039821665.1 Pseudomonadota bacterium | reverse complement strand
CCGAGTTCGAGGCCACGCTGGACACTTCTGATGCATGGATCCGCACCCGCTCGGGCATCGAGCGGCGGCACTTCGCAGCCGAGGGCGAGAAGACCTCGGACCTGGCCCTGGCCGCGGCGCGTGCGGCCCTGGCCGATGGAAACCTGACCTCGGCTGACTTGGACGCGATCGTTCTGGCGACGGCCACGCCCGACCAAACCTTCCCCTCCACCGCCACACGGGTGCAACACGGGCTGGGCATGACCCAGGGCTATGCCTTTGATATCCAAGCGGTTTGTGCAGGTTTCCTTTATGCTCTGAGCAACGCGAACGCGCTGATCGTCTCTGGCCAGGCCCGCCGGGTTCTGGTCATCGGGGCAGAGACGTTTTCGCGCATCATGAATTGGGAAGATCGCAGCACCTGCGTTCTGTTTGGCGACGGTGCGGGCGCGCTGATCCTAGAGGCTGCCGAAGGCACTGGCACGGCGCAGGATCGCGGGATCCTTGCAACCCGGCTCTATTCCGACGGGCGCTACAATGATCTGCTTTATGTGGATGGCGGCGTCTCGACCACGGGCACCGCGGGCGTGCTGCGCATGGAGGGGCCGGAGGTCTTCAAACACGCGGTCACAAAGCTGGCCGAAGCGGGTGAACAGGTGCTCGAAGACACCGGTCTGGGCGCGGATGACATTGCTTGGGTCGTGCCCCATCAGGCCAATCTGCGCATCATCCAAGCCACCGCCAAGAAACTGAACATCCCCATGAACCGTGTGGTGGTTACCGTGCAGGACCATGGCAACACATCGGCTGCCTCGATTCCGCTGGCGCTTTCGGTTGCCCAGTCCAAAAACACCATCGCCCCAGGCGACGTGGTGTTGATGGAGGCCATCGGCGGCGGGCTTGCCTGGGGGGCGGCCGTGCTGCGCTGGTAGACCCGCGCAGCCACACGCCCTTTGCGTCATATCTGAAACCGGTATGTGCATATTTCCCCGCAACACACTGATATTGACTCACTTTCGCTGATCAGCCTAACGTTCGTGAGCATTTTACGGGGGGGCACAGAATGTCCGGTGGTACTTTAACACGTATTGATTTGAGCGAAGCGGTTTTTCGCGAGGTGGGGTTGTCGCGCAATGAAAGCGCCGAGTTGGTGGAGTCTGTGCTCAACCACGTGTCCGACGCCCTGGTGGACGGCCAAAGCGTCAAAATCTCGTCCTTCGGCACCTTTTCCGTGCGCGCCAAGACCGCGCGTATGGGTCGCAATCCCAAAACCGGCGAGGAGGTTCCGATCGAGCCGCGCCGCGTGCTGACTTTCCGACCGTCTCACCTGATGAAAGATCGGGTCGACGCAGGCAACAAGGCCTGATTGCCCGGTGGCGTTTGTCCAGGAAAAATCCGCTCAGGCCTTTAGGACCATTTCGGAGGTTGCCGAGGTTCTGGACACGCCAGCCCACGTGCTGCGCTTTTGGGAAAGCAAGTTCACACAGATCAAACCGGTCAAACGGGGCGGTGGGCGGCGCTATTACCGCCCGCAAGACATCGATTTGCTGCGCGGTATTCGCGACCTTTTGTATGATCAGGGCCTGACCATCAAAGGCGTGCAAAAAGTGCTGCGCGAACGGGGTGTGCGCCACGTGATCGACCTGGGCGCGGGTGTCGAGGCGGCTCCTGCCCCAAGTGTCCAGGAGGTGGCCCCTGCGGCACTTGTCCAGGACGCGGCCCCTGCGGCGGTGGCGGATACGCCTGCGCCCGCGCCAAAACCGCCCAGCAAGGCCCCCAGCTATGCCCCGCCGCCTGTGCATCCCGACCAGATGTCGCTTTTCGATGCGCCCACAGACCCCGTGCCTGAACCGGCCCATGACGCAACCCCTGCGGGCCTGTCGCACGACAAACGGGCCGAGTTGACACAGCTTTACACCGCTCTGTCGGCCTTGCGTGACCGGATGAAAGCAGCCCGCACATGATGGCCTCTTGCGCGTGCCCGCCCGTGCGCTATAAGCCCTCTCACTCGGGCTATAGCGCAGTCTGGTAGCGCGTTCGTCTGGGGGACGAAAGGTCGTGAGTTCGAATCTCGCTAGCCCGACCAAGTTTCAGGGGGTGCCGTGGCAAACGCCGGTGAGCACCCCCTGCCCTCTACCCTTAGCCGCACAGGACAGATGCCATGGCCGCTGAGACGATCCCCGGCCTGGGCACCGGTGTTCTGCCCTCCCAAAGCTTGGCCAAACTGATCGACGCGGGCCTGATCAGCGGCACGCCACAAGTGGAGCCTGCGCAAATCCAGCCTGCGAGCCTCGATCTGCGCTTGGGCACGACCGCGTATCGGGTGCGCGCGTCATTCCTGCCCGGCAAGGACCGCACAGTGGCCGAGCGGCTGGACGATTTTTCCATGCACAGCATAGACTTGTCGGGCGGCGCTGTGTTGGAGAGGGGATGCGTGTACCTTGTTCCCCTGATGGAGCGGTTGGATCTCAGTGATGACATCTCGGCGGTGGCAAACGCCAAAAGCTCCACCGGTCGGCTGGATCTGTTTACCCGCCTTATCACCGATCACGGGACCGAGTTTGATCGGATCGACCCGGGCTATACCGGCCCGCTTTATGCCGAAGTGTCCCCACGCTCGTTTTCGGTGTTGGCCCAACCCGGCGCGCGGCTGAACCAGATCCGCTTTCGCCGGGGCCAAAGCCTGCTGAGCGACGAGGATCTGCGCGCGCGCCACACCCGCGAGAAGCTGGTGGATGGGCCGGCCCATATCGATGGCGGCTTGGGGTTTTCGGTGGATTTGGATCGCGGCGCCGACACTATTGTGGGCTATCGGGCCAAGCCCCATACGGGCCTGATCGATCTGGCCCGGCTGAACCACTATCCAGTCGATGCGTTTTGGGAAGAGGTGCGCGCGCCAGAGCGTCACATCATCCTCGACCCCGGCGCGTTCTACATCTTGGTCAGCCGCGAAGCGG